>JBCDDI010000526.1:0-2991 GCA_039180365.1 Pseudomonadota bacterium | reverse complement strand
CGGGTTCAGGCTTATCGCGATCTCGGCGTTGAACGACTCGTCTGCGGCCTCCGCTACGACACAATTTCCGAGTACGAACGTCAGCTCGACGGCATTGCCAAGCTGATCTGAGCATGTTCTTCCGCCTCGCGAGTCGGATGCTGGCGGCCCAGCGGCCCGAGCTGGGCGCCGTTGATGGCGCCCGCTTGACGCGAATCGGCAGCAATGCCTGGGCAGCGGATCGAAGCCTTCTTTACGGTGCACGTTCGCAGCTACCGCTGCGCATGGTTGTGTTCAGAGACGCGAAGAGAGACCTGACGCTTTATTCACCCCTTAAACTTGATGTCGGCACCGTTGAGGCGCTCGATGGGCTCGGCACTGTGCGAAGGCTTGTTGTACCGAATCGTTTCCACACGCTGTTTGTTGCCGCTGTTGCAGAGCAGTATCCGGACGCGGAGCTGCTGCTGCCCAGCTGGAACGCCGGTCTTGAGGAGCAGTTTAACGGCAGGTCGTACACCATCGTGGGTGCTGAAGCTATGGATACTGAGGGCCTATGCTCAGATCTTGAGGTGAAGTCTGTGACGCTCCGGGAGGGTCTCGACGAGCTGGTGATCTATCACGATGCCAGCGAGCTGCTTGCAGTGGGGGACCTGTTCTTCAACCTGCGCTTAAGCCCTCAACAGGCGAGCGCCATGACCCGCTTCATCTATCGCCTTAACGGCGTCTGGCAGCGTCCGGCGCGCTCGCGTCTGCAGCGGCTCGTGCTCCTGAAAAACCGGGAAGGACTCGGGGACTTCTACCGCTGGGCTATGGGTAAACCCTTCTCGCAGATCAGCATGGCCCATGGTCAGCTGCTTACGACCGATGCCCGAGAGCAGTTCTATCAGCTCTTTTCGTCCTATTCGCCCTATGCCTCCTATGGCCGAAGCTGATCCCCATGCGCTAGCATCGCGCGATTCGACCGCAGGGTGAGCCCCTTGGAGTTTTCCAGCAAGTACCACGATTCCGCCTTTCCGGCTGAGTATGCAGAGAAACACGGCGCCAGCCTTTTCCGACGCCTGAATGATCGACGGGAACAGCAGCTCCTGCGTCAATCCCTGGCGGACCTCGGTGAGCTCGACAGCATTGCGGACATCGGCTGTGGCCCCGGGCGTTTCTGGCCCGTGATCGCCGGCGCAACGCCGCGAGAGCGTTACGCGCTGGACGTGAGCCACGGCATGCTGGCCTACGCACGACAGCGCCATGAGGGCACTGCGGCTGCCAGATTCCATCTCGCGTCCGGCAGCGTCATGGCGCTGCCTTTCCGTGACGATGCCTTTGATTGCGTGGTTTCCATGCGGCTGCTGCACCACTTTGGCGAGATCGATGATCGGCGGCAGGCGATGGCTGAGCTGGCGCGGATTGCCGATCGGTATGTTGTCGTTTCCCTGTGGACCGATGGCAACTACAAGGCCTGGCGTCGACAACGCCTCGAGGCACGACGTGGACGACGCGACTATCAGAACCGGTTCATCGTCCCAGAGCGGCAGCTTGCCGAGGACTTTGCCGCCGGCGGCCTGAGGATCATCGACCATCGGGACCTTGTGCCAGGCTATTCGCAATGGCGCTACTACGTCTGCGAAGTTGTCCAATGACCGGGACGCCGGCGTCGCTCGAGTTTTCATCACCTGCCTGGGAGGCGCGGTTCACGTCTGCTGGCCTCGGCTCCCTCGAGGCGCTGTGGAATCTCGAGGCCGATGAGGTGGAGCCGGGTAACGTCCGGCGGGGCGGCTGGAGCGCCGTTGTGCGGTTTACCCTCGACGATGGCGGCGCTTTCTATCTCAAGCGCCAGCAGGGCCACGGCTACCGACGAACCCGCCCACCCTTCGAGCGCCGCCCAACGGTGGCCCGGGAGTGGGACGCGGTCAGACAGCTTGCTGGCACCGACATCGGCGTCGCTGAACCGGTCTGTCTTGGCGTAGCTGGGGAGCGTGGCCTCCTCGTTTCAGTGGCCCTGGACGATTGGACGCCGCTTCCGGAAATGCTCCAGAACCTGCTCGCACTGAATGACCGACGTCAACAGCTGATCCAGTCCCTGGCGCTTGAAGTCCGCCGCATTCACGGCTTGGGGCTGCGTCACAACTGTCTCTACGGCCACCACATTCTCGTCCGGGAAGAGGCATCTGCAGGAGCAGGGCAGGGTAATGACGGTACGGCTGGGTCTTTCAGTTTTTCCTTTATCGACCTCGAGAAGGCCACCGCTACCCGGCGCTGGGCGCGCGCTGCCATTGCCGATCTCAGCGCTCTCGAGCGACACACAGACGACCTCAGCCATCGGGATCGGCAGTGGTTCTGGGACAGCTACTTTCGCACGGAGCCCCTCGAGCAGCGGCGACGCATACTCAAAGTGCTGACGCGCCGGACCGCCGACCGGGGCGTTGACCAGTACATCCGCGATTGCCGCAGCGGCCGTCGCGGTGAAGATGCGAAGGGTCCCGCCTGATCGTCTGACCGGTCACAGCTTGCGCTGACCGCGCGGCGCTGGAACAATCCCGCCGCATTCCGGAACGGACTCTGATTAACATGCCTTCTCTGTGGAACCGACGCCTGCGTTTTCCTGCCGCCCTCCTGAGCGCCGTTGCCCTCTGGATACTCGGTCCCCTGGCTGCGGCCGACGATGGCGGCGTGAGGGCGAGCGAAGTGCAGCGACCGCTCTACGCCCGCCCAGCGACAACCACAGCCAGGGGACCGAGTATCCAGAGGGCAACGGCGCTCAGGAGAGCGGCAGGAAAACGCAGGCGTCGGTTCCACAGAGGCGGCATGTTAATCAGAGTCCGTTCCGGAATGCGGCGGGATTGTTCCAGCGCCGCGCGGTCAGCGCAAGCTGTGACCGGTCAGACGATCAGGCGGGCCCCTTCGCATCTTCACCTCGACGGCCGCTGCGGCAATCGCGGATGTACTGGTCAACGCCCCGGTCGGCGGTCCGGCGCGTCAGCACTTTGAGTATGCGTCGCCGCTGCTCGAGGGGCTCCG
>JBCDDI010000525.1:0-2993 GCA_039180365.1 Pseudomonadota bacterium | reverse complement strand
GCAGCCGCCGCGCCGCCGGCCATCAGTTCAGGCTCGCTGATCCTTGAGACAGCAACGGACAGCCAGCGTCTCAACTTTCGCTTTAATGCCGGTGCCGATGAGTATGTGGTGACGAGCGATCGTCACTCCGGTGAGTATCGGGTGGCAAGCTACCTGGTTGAGCAGATGCTGATTGCCCCCGATGAACTGCTGGCGCCGGCGACGGAAGAAGTGCAAGAGGCGCTCACCCCGTAGCGGAGATGTCCGCACAGCAAACGGCGTTGCGACCGGCGTTCTTCGCTTTGTAGAGCGCCTCGTCGGCGTGGTTAAGCACGTTTTCCAGGTCCTGGCTCAAGGCACCGACGGTGGCGACGCCGATACTGGCGGTTACCTTCAGCTCGGCATCCTCTGTGGCCGGATGTGAGATGCGGGCGATGGCCTGGCGCAGGCGCTGGGCCGTGCGTACGGCACCAGTCTGATCGGTTTCCGGCAGCAGCAGCGCAAATTCCTCGCCGCCGATGCGAGCGGCGATGTCCGTAATCCGCTTCACCTGCATGCTGACGTCCGCGACGGCCTTCAGAATCTGATCGCCCGCGTAGTGGCCGCAGCTGTCATTAACCTGCTTGAAGTGGTCGAGGTCAAAGAGCAGCACGGACAGCTGGCTGCCGTGGCGGCGGACCCGTTCCACTTCCTCTGTGAGGCGCTGCATGAAGAAGCGGCGATTGTGCAATCCGGTGAGATAGTCCGTGTGTGCGAGGCGTACGAGTTCTTCCTGGGCCTCCAGAAGATCCTGCTCGGTCTTGCGCCGGTCGGTGATGTCCCGGAGCACGAGGACCACGTCGGCCTCCGGGTTCGAGTGATCAAGGGAGCTTGCGCTGATGTCGTAGCTGCGCCCCCGGAGCGACGTCGGCAGACCCTGGCCGTCCGGGCGTGCTTCCCTGAGCTCGTCCATGGTCAACGCCGTCAGAAAGCTGGTGATCGGTTTGTCGTTCAGCTCGCCGCGGTTGGTACGCAACACCTGCAGCGCCGATTCGTTGATGTCGACAATCATGCCGTTGGTGTTGATGACGATGACCCCGTCCCGGAGCTGTTCGACGACGCGATCCCGGACCACGGGAATCGTTTCGAGGACACCGTAGCGCAGCACGCCCCCATCCAGAATCATTGCGGCGGCAGCGAAGCCAAGCGTCGTGATATCAAACCACGGCGAAGGATTGAGACTCGACAGATAGAACAGATTACCGGCGGCGACCATGCAGGGTGCGGCAATCACGGCGAGCACGGGCTTCCACTGGCCCGTGGTGTGTCCGATGGACCAGGCGAGGATTGTTGTTGCCACAATCACCAGCAGATAGGAGTAGGCCGCGTGTACATAGAACCAGGGTCCGTACTCGGTCACCATGCCGGCAATGTCGCCGTCGGTCACAAACTCGACGCTGGCCCAGATCAGCTGGTGCCAGTCGTTCGTGAACACCAGGGCAATGGTGACGGCGGGGATCACGCAGACCAGATTCAGCGCCGTGCGCGATAACCTGAGCTGCCGACGCGAGTAGCTGACGGCGAAGACGAACCAGGTCACCGGCGTCAGCACGATGCCGATGTAAGCAATCTGCGCGCACAGCTTCTTGATGACGGACACCGTGAAGATGGAGCCGAGAAATTCTGCTGCGGCCCAGAACAGCACCGCCGATAGCAGTGCCAGCATGGCCGGCATACCCGGTACCCGCTCCATGCGCCGCACACGCAGGTAGGCGCCCACGGACACCAGGGCCGCAAGCAGCGGGGGGATTGACCAGAGCGTTATCTGGAACATGCCGGGACGTCCATTGTCTCCATGCGGGAGGCGCGGATTACTTCACCGGGCACCATCCCCCAGCCACGGCGCCTTCACAACGACCGCACTCTGAAACTGTGCGCCCCGTCACAACCGGCCTGGCTTTGGTGCCTTGCAGGCGGTTAAATAGCGCTCCCCTGAGCGGCATCTCACCATGTCCAGAGCAGTTTCGCGCAAGCAGAAGAACAGCACCGACTTCTCCGCCTATCTGGCCGGCCTGACGGCGCTTGAGGACACGGATCCGGGGTCGGTGGTGGCCTATTTTGACCTCGACCGGACGCTCATCGACGGTTATTCGATTACGGCGCTTGCGCTTGAGAAGATGTGGTCCGGTTCCCTCTCAGCCAGGCGCATCATTGCGCACGCTGGGATCTTTCTGCACTGGGGTCTGGGCCGGTCTGACTACCATCAGCTCCTGGAAAGTACGGTGCAGGGCCTCGTCGGCATGAGTGAGGCGGAAATTGCCGAGCTTGGCGAGCGGGCCTTCCGGCGTCGAATCAAGCCCATCATCTATCAGGAAGGTCGTCAGCTGATTGATGCGCACAAAGCCCTTGGGCACCAGGTGGTGATCATCACCTCAGCGACCCGCTACCAGACCCTGCCTATCGCCAAGGAACTCGGCGTCGAACAGATTTACTGCACGGAACTCGAAATCCATCAGGGTCAGATCACCGGCAACGTGAAACCCTGCTATGGCGCCGGCAAGCTCACGGCCGCGGAAGTTCATGTCGGCTTCATGGAAGCTCCCCTCGAACGCGCCTATTTCTACTCCGACAGTGCAGAAGATCTGCCCCTCCTGGAAGCGGTGGGCAAACCCGTTGCCGTCAACTCCAAGACTTCCCTCGCGCGCACGGCCGAAGCCCGCGGCTGGCCACAGCTGATGTTCGAGCCGGCCGGCAAGTCCTGGGTCGCCCGGGCTGCCTGAGCGGTGAGGAGTCCTCGATGATCGACCTCTACAGCTGGCCCACGCCGAACGGTCGAAAAGTCTCCATCGCCCTCGAAGAGTTTGGGGCCAGCTACCAGGTCCACGCGGTTAATATCGGCGAAGGCGAGCAGCATCGGCCTGAGTTCCTCGAGCTGTCGCCGAACGGCAAGATTCCCGCCATCGTTGACCGTGAGACCGGCGTATCGCTCATGGAGTCCGGAGCAATCCTGCTTTACCTCGCGGACAAACACGGCG
>JBCDDI010000524.1:0-3005 GCA_039180365.1 Pseudomonadota bacterium | reverse complement strand
CGCAATCTGCTCCGGCTCAACGGGAATGAAGCCGGGGATCGAACAGGGTGGTCCGATGTCTGTACTGCTTAGCATGCTGCCGTCGCCGGCACGGATCGCATCGAGGCGACAAAGCTGATTTGAGCGGGTCTCATAGATCACCGTCGAGCGCGGGCGCAGTCGGAAACAGCGGTGTTTGAACTGCACGAGATAGTAGCGCTTTGAAGAGAGCTCGAAGACGATATGCCGGTCGTCGAGCACTTCGGTATTACGTACGGAACGGGTGTTGATGCAGCGTTCGCGCTCCGTGTATTCCTCTGCGCTTGAAGATTCATTGAGCAGCGCCTCTATTTCCGGCGGGAAACTGAGCGGATCGGTCTCGGCGGTTTCCCGAGCACCTATTGCCTCAACTTCAGCACTTTCTTCGGAAGTACCTTCTTCAGCAGCACTCTCTTCGGCAATAGCGTGTTCAGCAATACCTTCTTCAGCACTGTCTTCGACAGCAGCAAAGGCACCCATGCCTATGATGAGACCGACAACGGCGAGGCAGCCGGCGCAGGCCTTCCAAAGCCATCTCTGCGGTGTGCTGCAGGCCTCCATCAGCAGCTGTCAGCGCGTTCGCAGGAGCGCCGCCTGGTCGGCCGTAATCTCCTCGAACTGACCAAGGAAACATACGCCGGTAGCAGCAAGGGGACGGCCGGTGCTATCAAAACCCCGGGCCAGGTCCATGCGGTTGGTCGGGTAGAAGGCGTCGCGTTCACAGATACTCGAGGTCGAGCGACTGCTGAAAACGGGCACGTCGTTGAACCTGAGCGTCGGGCAGGGTCGACTCAGCCGATTCAACCAGAAACTGTTATTCCGGTAGAAGAGCAGGTACTCCGTGCTGAGTACCTCGATGGAGCGGTAGTTGCGCTGTGCCAGGCAGCGTTTCTGCTCCCGGTACTCGTCTTCCGGCAGCGCTTCCTGGAGCAGCGCGTCGAGCCGCTCATCGATGGACGCGCGTTCCGCGTCAACGTCGCCATCCGCTTCGTCCTCCCTATCCGCATCTCCATCTGTCTCTGCGGCGTCATCAGAAGCCGCGGCGGTTGCCACTGCTTCAGGACTCACCGACGCGTCTTCAGCGGCCTGGAGCGCCTGCGGCGTATAAATAAGTAGCGGCGTAAAGATAAGCAGCGGCGAGAGAACATAACGCAACAGCGACAGAACCGCCGTTCGTAGCCTCATGCCGGTACCTCCCGGCAGCCCTCCGCGTTTACCGCTCAATTCTCTGCTACTTATCGCTCTTGGCTTATGGCTCATCGCTTGTTCTCTGCCCTCAGGGAATCAGTGCAGGCCGGCATGGGCCAGCGCTCGTGGCAGCGCCACCGCGCAGTCTTCCTGCCACTTGAAGGCAAACCAGTCATCAGCCCGGGTCGCACCGCGATTCAGAGCCACCATGGGCAGTCCCAGAGCATGAGCTTCCTTCATGAAGCGGAAGCTCGAGTAGACCATGAGCGAACTCCCAACCACCAGCACCGCATCAGCGTCGGCCAGATCCTGCCGAACGCCTGAAACCCGCTCACGCGGCACGGAATCGCCGTAGAAGACGACGTCGGGCTTCAACACACCCCCGCAGACTTCGCAGGGGGGCGTGCGGAAATCATCAAACTGTCGGACACCAAGAAAGTCCGCATCACCGTCCGGTCGGGCTTCCACCCGAGCATCAAGCCAGTCGGGATTCTCCGCCTCGAGCCACTGCTGCACGGCATCTCGACTCTGCTGATGACCGCAGTTGAGGCAGCGCACGGACTCGAGGCTGCCGTGAAGTTCGACCACCCGGCGTTGCCCGGCCCGCTGATGCAGTCCGTCGACGTTCTGCGTAATCACACGTTGGATCCGCCCCGCCGCCTCCAGCTCTGCCAACGCCTCGTGCGCAGCATTAGGCCGGGCGTCGCGGAACATGGGCCAGCCGCGCATACTTCGCGCCCAGTAGCGCTGCCGCGAGCGCAGCTTGCTGACAAAGTCCTGGTGCTGGATCGGCTGACTCTTCTGCCAGCTGCCCTTGTCATCGCGGTAGGTATCGATACCCGACGGCGCGCTGATCCCAGCGCCGGTCACAACGAAGAGTCTGTCGGCGCGGCTTAAGTACGCGCCCAGTGCGTCCGCGGACATGTCAGTTCAGACGATCGACGGAGCGGATGGCCGCTCGGGCGATTCGCGGCATGTTCGAGTTACCCATGGGTGTGCCCGCACCGCTGTTTAAGGTGAGTGCAACAGCCAGCTTCCGGCTCGGATCGCAGAAGGCGCCGCTGCCGCCATAGCCGTAGTGGCCGAACGCTTCCGGCGCCCGTACGCCGAGCGTAAAGGCCTTGTGATAACCCATGCGCCAGTGCATGGGGATGAACAGCACCCGATCCCGAGCCCGGCTCTGTACCTGGGAAAGTTCCCGCACCCGCTCCTCGGAGAGCACGCGCACCCCGTCGAGCTCGCCGCCGCCGGCGAGCATGGCGTACATGCGAGCGAGGCTTCGAGCGGTAAACTGGCCGTTTGCCGCGGGGATCACCGCCTGCACAACTTCCTCCGAATTCCAGTCGAAGGTCTCCGTGAAGGGATTAAGCGCAGAGTTGAACTCCGAAAGCTCAACCCCAAGGTGGCCAAGGCCGGTTTCCACCCAGCCCATGGCCCGCTCCTGCCACTCTTCCCGTTCCGGCGCCGGTTCTGACAGACCACGCGTGAGTTCCGCACGTCGGTAGAGCTCGTTGTGCGGCATGCCAATGAACATCCCGTCGAGCTTCAGCGGATCGACAAGCTCTTCCGTCAGCACCGCCTGCAGAGACTTGCCGGTAATCGCTTCAATCAGCCCACCAATCAGCCAACCATAGGTGAGCGCATGGTAGCCATGCTCACCGCCCGGCTCGTGGGCCGGTGCTGCGTCGGCGATGCGGAACTTCATGTGCTCCCAGTCGAGCATTTCACTGGGATGATTGATGAGATCGGTGATCCGGTAGAGGCCCGCCTGGTGGCAGAGCGCCTGACGGATGGTGATG
>JBCDDI010000523.1:0-3007 GCA_039180365.1 Pseudomonadota bacterium | reverse complement strand
GCTCGCTCTCTCCAAGTGCATCCAGATGCTTGAGAATCTCTGCTTTCAGCAGAGCTTCGGCACCGGCTTTATCCGGGCAGTGGATGTCCACTTCCGGTTCGACGATCGGCACCAGTCCCGCGGCAATGATGCGTTGCGCGATCTCGAACTGCTGAGCGACCACGGCGGCAATGCCGCTGGCGCTGGCTGCTTTGATCACGGAACGCATCTTTGTGCCGAAGATGCCTTTCTCTCCGGCGCGGGCAAGGAGCGCATCGAGTTCCGGCATGGGTTTCATCAGCTGCACGCCGTCGGCTTCGTCGGCGAGACCCTTGTCTACCTTCAGGAAGGGGACAACCTGCTTCTCCTGCCAGAGGAATTGAGCGGTCGGTACACCGTTTACCTCCCGGTCCATGGTCATCTCGAAGAGGATGGCGCCGAGGATACGGGCGCCGGTAAAAGAGGGGCTCATGACGATCCGGGTGCGCATCTCGTGCACCAGATCGAACATCTCAGCCTCTGAGCTCCAGGCCTCCGGAGCAACGCCATAAAGGCCCAGCGCCTTCGGCGTGCTGCCGCCGCTTTGATCGAGGGCGGCAATAAAGCCCTGGGCATTGCTGATTTTTGCGAACTGATCTGTAGCGTCTGTCACGGTCCGGCTCAGTGTGGTTACGATAGACGGAACTATACCGCCTGAACCGCCGAACGGGCCCTCGGAGTTGTCATCACCTTGCGAATCCGGCGGTACTTATCCTCACAAGGTTCCCTGACCAGATGATCGTGCTCTTCAACAAACCTTATGACGTGCTCTCCCAGTTTACGGACAAGGCTGGCCGCCGGACGTTGAAGGACTACCTCGATATCGCGTCTATCCAGGTGGCGGGGCGCCTCGATCGGGACAGCGAAGGACTCCTGATGCTGACCGACGACCTGGCACTCAGGCATAAAATCACCCACCCGGAGCACAAGGTCAGCAAAACCTACTGGGCGCAGGTGGAAGGGGCGCCGAGCGAGGCTGATCTTGAGCCCCTCCGGGTTGGCATCGAGCTGAAGGATGGCCTCACGCGCCCGGCCAAAGTGAAAGCGATCGCGCCGCCTGAGAAGCTCTGGCCCCGGGACCCACCGATTCGCGTTCGGCGGCAGATTCCCGATAGCTGGCTGGAACTCACAATCAGCGAGGGGCGGAATCGGCAGGTGCGCCGTATGTGCGCGGCCGTTGGATTTCCCGTACTCCGGCTGATCCGCTACCGCATCGGGTCCTGGACGCTCGATGGCATCGAGCCGGGCACCTTCCTGCGGGTCTGAAACCGATCGTCCTGCGGCTTGAATTTACCGGCTCGCTGACGGAGATTGGTGCTTTCGGGTTCTGCAGCAGGGGAGAGCGCTAATGGAACACGGGTTACAGGTCAGAATTCTCAAGGAGCTGATGCAGCAGCTCGACGAAGGTCGGAACGTTGATGCGGGCGTTCAGTATCGGATGCCGACGAGCGCCTATGTTTGCCCGGAGCAGGCACAGCTCGAGCAGGAATCATTCTTTGAGAACCATCCACAGCTGATCGGTTTGTCCGGGGATCTGCCGGAGCCCGGTTCCTTTCTGACCCTGAACGACTTCGGTACGCCAATCCTCGCCACCCGGGATAAGGAAGGCGTGTTTCGTGCCTTCCTCAACGTTTGCCGCCATCGTTCCGTTCAGGTGGCAACGGAAGCGCGTGGACGACGCAGCGTTTTCATGTGTCCTTTCCATCAGTGGAGCTACGCAAACACCGGCGAGCTGCTGACCATCCCGAATGAGGATCACTTCGGTGCCGTCGACAAGTCCTGTCATGGGCTCCTCGCGCTGCCCGCCATTGAACGCGGTGGTCTGCTCTGGGTGCACCCGAAGGTGGACGGTGAACTTGATGTGGAATCGTTGCTCGGCAGCGAGCTGGCGGCGGAACTCGGTTCCTTCGGCATGGGGAAGCAGCTTTTCGTTGGAGACAAAACGATCGACATGCAGCTCAATTGGAAGTTTGCCAACGACACCTTTGGTGAGACCTACCACTTCGGCAAGCTGCATAAGAACACCCTCGGCCAGCTCTACTACGGCAACAACCTGCACTTTGAGGAGTTCGGGCGGCACCACCGCTTTGTGACTGCGAGCCGCGGCATCGATGCGCTGCGCAACCTGCCGGAAGAAGACTGGCGCATTGAGCAGGGCACCTTCGTTTTGTATCACCTCTTTCCGAACATCCAACTGCTCACAAGCAGCCAAAGCTCAACGCTGATCCGGATCTATCCCCATCCGGAGGGCGCCGGGCGTTCGGTGACGCAGATCAGCTTCTACTGGTCACAGGAGGTGATCGACATGGCAGAGGCAGAGAAGCAGGACTTCGATGCGAGCAAAGTCTACGAATTTGATGAATCCAGCCCCGCTCGAGCGAACCTCGAAGCTTCTCTCGAAGTTTTTTACAGCACCGTCGAGCGGGAAGACTACGTGATGGGCGAGATGCAGCAGCAGTCCGCTGAGAACGGTCAGATGAAAGAGGTGCTTTTCGGTCGCAACGAACCCGCTCTGCACCACTTCCACAACAACTATCGGGAAGCGCTCGGGCAGCCGCTACTGGAAAAGGTAGGTTAGGTGGCGACGGTTCTCGCCAGCACCTGACAGCGCTTCATGAGGCGTCGCGCCTCGGCGTCGAAGTCATCCCGGCGGTGCAGCACACGGCGGTTGTCCCAGATGATCAGGTCGTAGGGCTGCCATTTCTGTTGCCAGACGTTCTCCGGCAGAGCCGCGTAGCCCCAGAGCTCGTCGAGGAGCGCTTCGCTGTTCTCCAGGGAGAGCCCGGGCACATAGGCCCATTCCCGACGTCCGAGGTACAGGGCTTTGCGCCCCGTTTCTTCATGCGTCTGCACGATGGCGTGTACGGCGCCGGGCGCCTCCCGGGGATCATCAAAGGCAGCAAAGCCGGGTCGCAGCTTGCCGATGCTCGTGTGGGCCGCATCGTGTTTGATCGAGAGGGGCTCGATACGCGCCTTCAGCTCCTCCGGG
>JBCDDI010000522.1:0-3011 GCA_039180365.1 Pseudomonadota bacterium | reverse complement strand
GTTGAGCAGCAGTTCGACGCGTTGTCCTGGGACGAACTGCAACGCCGGGAGCCACGCCTTGCGGAAGTCATCCGGCGCCTTGAGCTGCTCGGCATTGATGATGCGCTCGTGCGCAGCATCGTCGCCCGCCTCGATCCGGCTGATCCACAGAAAAAGGTCTGGCGGAATGCCATTGCACTCCTCGCCCGGCAGATCCCCATCGCCGAGCAGGACGTCTGCGCCGACGGCGGCGTTTTCGCCGTTGTCGGGCCCACGGGGGCCGGGAAAACCACAAGCATCGCCAAGCTCGCAGCGCGCTTTGCCCTGGACCGCGGCGCTGATGCCGTTGGCCTCGTCACTACCGACAGCTTCCGAATCGGCGCCCAGGAACATCTGCTGCGCTTTGGTCGCATTCTTGGGGTGCCGGTGCAGGTAGCCGGAGACGCGGGAGCCCTCGCGGCCACCCTGGAACAGCTTGCGCACAAGAAGCTGGTGCTCATCGATACGGCCGGCTGCTCTCCGCGGGACGGCAAGCTGCTCGAAGCACTCGCTGGTCTCACCCGTCTCACTCCGACCGTGCAGACGCTCCTGACGCTGCCAGCGAACCTGCAGACGGCGAGCATTCGTGAAGCCATCGGCGCCTTTGATCGACTGGGTCTTGATGGCGCCATTGTCACCAAGGTTGATGAGGCTACCTCCCTCGGCGGCATCCTGAGTGAGCTCATCGCTGCAGAGCTCGCCGCGTGCTACGTCACCGACGGTCAGCGGGTCCCGGAGGACATCCGTCCTGCAGCCCGCTATCGCGCAGGCTTTGTCAGCCAGGCCGTAAGCCTCGCCCGCAGTTTCGCCCACAGCCGTCCGGGCCACAGTCTCCCGGAGCTGCCAGAGCCAACGGAATCTGCCGCATCGGAGGAACTGCCTCCGCTTACCACCACCGAGAGACGCCTAGCGAGCTATGGATAACGTACTACCAATCAGTCCAGCCGGTAGCGGTCAGCCACGTTCAGAAGATGGGCGCGGTCCCGTTCAGGTGATCGCCGTCTCCGCCGGTAAAGGAGGCGTCGGCAAAACCACCGTCTCGATCAACCTTGCCCTGGCCCTAGCGCGTCTCGGCCAGAGGACGATGCTGCTGGATGCAGATCTCGGTCTCGCCAACATCGACACGCACCTCGGGCTGCAACCCACGTCTAATCTGTCTCACGTGCTTGCCGGTGAATGTTCTCTCAGCGACATCGTCCTGCCGGTCTGTCCCGGCGTGGAGCTCGTTCCTGCTGCTTCCGGCATTACCCGCATGGCAGAGCTCAGCGCCCCGGAACAGGCAGGCATCATCGGCGCGTTCGATGAGCTGACGTCCGCCCTCGACGTGCTGATTGTCGACAACGCCCCCGGCATCTCCTCGAGCATGCTGCGTTTCAGCAAAGCAGCGCACGAGGTGATTGTTGTGGTCTGCGACGAACCCGCATCCATCACCGATGCCTACGCGCTGATTAAAGTACTGAGCCGCGATCACGGCGTCAGCCAGTTCCGGGTTCTGGTAAACAAAACGGACAACGCGGCTCAAGGCAGAGCCGTGTATACGAAAATCGCCCGGGTAGCAGACCGGTTTCTCGACGTCACTCTGACGCCGGTTGGCGAGATTCCTCGCGACACCTACCTGCAGCGTTCCATTCAGGAACAGGCCGGTGTTGTACATCGTTATCCCGGTTCAGCCTCCGCCCGCGCCTTCCACGCGCTCGCGCAGAAGACCGTAAACTGGCCGCGGCCAACATCACCACGCGGACACGTTGAAGTCTTTGTCGAACGCGCCGCCGGTGCTTCCTCGCCGCCCTCGGGCAGCTCTTCCAGAAGGTTCTCGCCATGAGCGCATCTTCCGAATATCTGAAAAACGAGCAGAAGGACCAGACCGAACTGGTTCGAAAACATGCTCCGCTGGTGAAACGCATCGCCTATCACCTGGTGGGGCGCCTGCCATCCAGCGTTGATGTGGATGATCTGATTCAGGCGGGCACCATCGGTCTGCTGATGGCTGGCCGCAACTACTCGCCGGACAAAGGCGCAAACTTCGAAACCTACGCTGGTATCCGCATCCGCGGCGCCATGATTGATGAACTGCGCAAATCGGACTGGACGCCCCGGTCGGTGCATCGAAAAATCCGCGAAGTCACCGAAGCGATCGCCGAAATCGAGAATCGCACCGGAACGAAGGCGCGCGACCAGGACGTCGCCGAAGCCCTCAGCATCACCACCGCGGAGTATCACGAGATCCTCCGCGACGCCACGGCCAGCAAACTATTCAGCCTCGACCAGCCATCGGACGACAGCGGCGACCCGCTGCAGGTGGAGGGCGAAGAGGAGCTGGAACCCTCGGAGATGCTCCAGGAGCAGTCCCGTCGGCAGCGACTTGTGGCGCTCATCGAAGATCTGCCGGAGCGGGAAAAGCTCATCATGTCCCTTTACTACGATGACGAGCTCAACCTGCGCGAGATCGGCGAGGTGCTCGGGATCTCTGAGTCGCGAGTCTGTCAGATCCACGGTCAGGCGCTGGTGCGCCTCCGAGCGCGCATCGAAGAATAAACGACCCGCACGCGGCGAGTGGAAGGAGCGAAATCATCATGCAGGCGCTCACAGCCTTAACTGAAGCCGGCGTTCAGACATCCCTGTTCGCCGCCATCGCTCTTGGATCCCTGCTCTCCCTGGGATTGCTCTTCGGCTGCTTGCGAAAGCTCCGAGTGCAGCAGCGCCTGTTTACGGAGGCGGCAAGTCGCAACGCCGACCTGCAGGCGATGGTTTCCGCCTACGGTCAATCACTGATCAGCATGCAGACAAGTCTTCAGGAACTGGAAACACAGCTTAAAACCTTCAGTGAACGGCATCTGGAGCTGCAGTCCCAATACGCCTTCGCCGCCACCTTCGAAGAAGCTTCCCGGCTGGTCCGGGACGGCAGCAGCGCCGAATCCCTCGTATCCAGCTGTGGTCTCAGCGATGCCGAAGCGGAGCTCATGGTCAGACTGCATCAGCAGGAGGCACGCCCC
>JBCDDI010000521.1:0-3037 GCA_039180365.1 Pseudomonadota bacterium | reverse complement strand
TTTACCGGTCTCACTTGCCGGGTTTACCCCGGTCTCTTGCCGTTTGGGCTCTTTGGGACTTTCATCCCAAAAGCTGCGGTTTGGGAAAAACTAACCAAATCAGGAGAGAGGATCCAGCGCCGAATTGTGCAAAGGATGTAATTCCGCCCGAAATGTGACCCCGTTCTCGAAAATTACGCCTCGAAGCCCACCCGTTGGTGAGGAATTGTCAGCCCCTTGCGGGCCCCTAACTATCTGATTTTATTGAACATAAGTCTGCACGAAAGTCCGTTTCTGGGTTCCGCCGCGAATCCCGCTTACCATGGCGGCTCGAAATCTCCTTCGTTCAAGCCATGCCGACAGCTGCTGCCAGCCGCCTGGTTGACGCCCTCATCGCCCACGGCGTCGATCGTGTTTTCTGTGTCCCCGGCGAGAGCTTCCTGAATGTCCTCGACGCACTCCGGGACAGCGGCATCGACACGATCGCCGCCCGCCAGGAAGGCGGTGCTGCCATGATGGCGGAGGCTGACGGCAAGCTGACGGGGCGCCCTGGCGTCTGCTTTGTGACCCGGGGTCCCGGCGCGACCAACGCCAGCGCCGGCGTTCACGTTGCAGAACAGGACTCCACGGGGCTGGTGCTTTTCGTCGGCCAGGTCGCTTCCGGCATGCTGGGTCGTGGCGCCTTCCAGGAAGTCGACTACCAGGCATTTTTTGGCGGCATGGCGAAACGCGTCTTCCAGCTGCAGGCCGGTGACGACGTTGGCGAGCTTGTGAGCACGGCTTTTCAGATCGCCGCCAGCGATCGGCCCGGTCCGGTCATCGTCGCACTGCCGGAGGATCTGCAGAACGAGCTACCGGTGTCTCTGCCCGCAGTTCGCCCCCTGGCACTGCCTGGCACAGCTCCGGCCGAGGATTCCCTCGACCGCCTGCGCTCAATGCTGAGCGCAGCCGAGTCCCCGATTGTCCTTGCCGGCGGCAGCAGCTGGAGTGCCTCAGGCGTCGCCGACCTTGAGCGCTTCGCGGAACGCTGGAATCTGCCTGTCGCGGTGACCTTCCGCAGGCAGCAGCTGTTCGATCACGACCACTCCCACTATGCAGGGGACTGCGGTATCGGCATCAATCCGGCGCTGCGCCGGCGCATAGAGGCTGCAGATCTGGTGCTTGTGCTCGGGAGCCGGTTCTCTGAGATACCGAGCCAGGGCTACACCCTGCTGGAGGATCCTGCGGCCACACAGCGCCTCGTGCACGTGCATGTTACGGACACCAACCGCTTCCCGCAGGCGGAACTGACGCTACGTTGCCACCCGGAACACCTCCTCGGCAAACTGATGCCTCAGGACGGTGACTACACGCAGCGCACGCCCTGGGTGGCCGGCGCCAGAAGTGATTTTGAACGTTGGTCCGGCCAGCCGCCGGCCACGCCCGGGCCTCTACAGATAGGTCAGGTCATTCTCGAGCTGCGCAGGCAGCTCCCCGATGACGCGATCGTCACGAACGGTGCCGGAAACTACGCCACCTGGATCCACCGGTTTTATCGCTTTCGCGGACACGGCACGCAGCTGGCGCCCACCTCCGGCTCCATGGGTTACGGCCTGCCAGCGGCCGTCGCGGCCGCCCTGCGCTTCCCGGACCGGCCCGTTGTCTGCGCTGCCGGCGACGGGTGTTTTCAAATGACGGGCCAGGAACTCGGCACGGCCGCCCAGCACGGCGCTCGCCTGATCATCCTGGTCATCGACAACGGTATGTACGGCACAATTCGCATGCATCAGGAACGACGTTTTCCCGCGCGCCCGCACGGGACCGACATCACCAACCCGGACTTCGCCGCCCTCGCCCGCGCCTATGGTGCCCACGGCGCCCTGATCGAAAACACGGCCGCCTTCGCCCCCGCCCTCGCGGAAGCCCTCGCCTTCCCGGGACCTTCGCTGCTGCACCTGAAGATCGATCCGGAAGCCATCACACCGGATCAGACGCTCGCGGAACTGACGGGCGCTGCTTCATGAGCTACGGCCAGGACCTGGTGCCCATTCACTGCCCCTACTGCGGCGAAAGATTCGACGTGGTTGTTGATCTTTCCGTGGACTATCAGGAGTACGTGGAGGACTGCTACGTCTGTTGCCGGCCGATCGTCATGAGCGTAACGGCCGCCGAAGACGGCGCCAGCGTGGCCGTGCGCCATGAGGACGAGTAAGCGCGATAGCTGTACAGAGCACCCCGCGGCGAGGCTCCGTCAGTGGAAGTCCTTCGCGTGCTTGAGCAAATGAGCCGCGCCGTGCGGACCATCAAGCACTGAGTTTTCACCGAACAGACGCTCCTTCTGCTCCCCGTAAAGCGCCCGATTGGCACCGAGGGGCGCAAGCTCTCGGGCTCTAGCGAGGGCCACAGCCGGAAGCGCGTCCAGCTCCGCCGTCTGCTGAACCACGCCAGCAGCCAGCGCATCCGGTCCGGTCCAGCGCCGGGCCAGTTGCACCGTTTCGAAGAACGCGTTCGCCGGCAGCTTATGCCGGAACAGGTTCAGCTCCGGCGTCGGGATTTTCATACCAAGCTGCATCTCGTTCGCGCAGATGAAGCCGCGGTCTTCGCGCATGATGCGGACATCATGACAGAGCGCCGCCATGAAGCCGGCACCAAAAGCGTGGCCATTGATTGCCGCCACCGAGGGCACCGGCAGCGTGATGATGCGACCCATGAGCGCCATAAACTCCTCGCCGAACACAGCCCGATCACCGCCGCGATGTTCACCTTCCGCAGCAAGCCAGTCGAGGTCGAGGCCGTTGGAGAAGAATTTCTCATTGCTCGAACGGGTGACCAGCGCGGCCGCACCTTCGGACCCTTCGACTTCATCAAGGGCCTCGGCAAACTCCCGAACGAAGGCGGTATTCCAACGGTTCTCTCCATCGTCCATGGTCAGGACGAAAACGTCTTCTTCTCGATTGAGGTCAATCACAGTGTTTACCTGTCGTGCGAATCCAGCGCGCACTCTACCAGCTGACTGACACGACGCTGAAACTGGATCAGGGGGCCGAGGAACTCAGGGAGGGGAAAATCGGGTTCCAGA
>JBCDDI010000520.1:0-3056 GCA_039180365.1 Pseudomonadota bacterium | reverse complement strand
CTCCAAACCGTGCCGTGCCGCCAGCACACCCGGCACCGCGTGGATGAACCGGCCAAAATCATCATCCCGCAGCGTCGGGTCCAACGGCGGCGGCATCGAAGCCTCCAACTGCGCCGCCATGGTCGGGAAATCATCGGCCAGATAGGGCTCAAGGCAGTCCGCAAACCAGTCGAGGCAGGCCACAAGCGTCCGGTCGGCCACCCCGCTCAGCGCCTCGGCGTGGAACGCATCACGGTCAAAGCCCGGCACCGCAGCCGAACTTTGAGCCTTTGAGTTTAAAAGTGTCGCGCACGACCCAGAGCAGTGGCGTATCCGGCGCATCATCGGTGCGCACGGTTTCACCATTGAGCTGAAATTCGATCATCGTCTAGCTGGCCTCCTAGCCTGGTCCCTGACGGATCCCGGTGAGAATCCGTCCCGCGTTGGTGAGAAATAGAGATTCCGGTGAGTAAAAGGTTCGAAACTGGCGAACGTCCTCCGGGAGCACGGCGTCATCAAGCTCGGGTCCATGATCGAGCTGACCAACTCCGAGCAACAGGGCGCCGAAGGCAGCCAGGGTTTCCTGAACCTGCGCTGGCGTGAGCGAGAGCGCCGGCGCAGCCTTCGCCCCGAGCCTTGCCAGTTCAGCGGCCATGTGCCGCTTCGCCGCAATGAGTGCCTCCAGGGAAACGTTGTGTTCAATGACGCTATCGAGGCGCGCCATCAGGCGGATAAGCGCCGGGTCACGATGCGCTTCGAGAAAGACGGCGCGAACGAAGACTTCGTCGCTGATGCGCTCGCCTTCCGAAGCATCCAGATGAGTGCAGACGCCGTTCACCCAGGAAGTCAGCTTTTCGCCGAACAGTGCTAGCAGCACTGCTTCCCGCGTGGAGAAGTAAAGATAGAGGGTGCCTTTGGCAACGCCGGCCAGGCGCCCGACTTTCGCCATGGAAAAGGCTTCGAAGCCAACCTGCTGAAAATGCGTGTCCGCCGCTTCGAGAATCGATCGGCGGCGCTCGGCCTTCTGGGCATCGCTGCGGGCACGGCTGACGATGGGCTGGACGGACGCCAAAGGGACCCCAATAACTGACTACCGGTCGGATATTAACTGGCCGCTGGTCAATTAACAACTGACCGGCGGTCACCAGCCATCCAAGAGGCGAAGCAGGCGCAAGCACACAACTTTTGGCACACTCATAGCCGGAGCCAGGGGGACTTCCATCAAGCGATGACCGACGACCACGCCGACAAGCGCGCGGACCGCACGCTGCTGCCGCGCGTCAGCGCGCGAACGGCCTGGATCTATGGTTCTTTGAGCTTCCCGATCGCCATGCTCGGCTATCCGTTGGGGGCTTATATCCCCCGCCTTTACGCCACGGAAATGGGCGTCAGCCTGGCGCTGATCGGTCTGGTGATCACCGCCGCCGCCATCCTCGATGCGGTCACCGATCCTGCCATGGGCTACTTCAGCGACCGCTGGCGTACGCGCTGGGGCAGACGCCGCCCGTGGATTGCCGTGGGCCTGCCCATCTGGCTCGCCGCCGTGTGGATGCTGCTGAATCCAACAAGCGGCGTCACGGTCGTCTACCTCGCCTTTTTCTATCTGCTCATGCGGGCCTCATCGACGCTATTCCTGGTGCCCTACGCGGCCTGGGGCCTTGAGCTTGCCAGCGACTATCACACCCGAACCATGATCCAGTCGGCCCGGGAGAAGTACGTACTCGCCGGGCTCCTCGCCTCAGCCGCCATGGTGCTCTTCTCCGAGCAGGTCTTCGGCCGGGCCGAGGCGAGCTTCGTGCTCTCAAACATTTCGCTGGTCGTGATATTCATCGTGCCCGCCTCAGCGCTCATCGTTCTGACGCTTGTGCCTGAGGTGCCGAGTTTCAACGCGCCAAAGGTATCGTTCCGGGACGGAGTTTCGCGGATGGTGCAGAACAGACTGTTTTCCCGCCTGCTGCTCATTGAGCTCCTGATCGCGGGTGGAGAAAATTTCCGCAATACGGTATCGCTGCTCTTCATCCAGGACTATGTTGGACTGCCGCGGGTAGGCAGCGCCCTGCTCCTCTACTTTGGCGCCGGCCTCGCGGCCATCCCCGTTTGGGACTGGATCGCTCGTCGCTTCGGCAAACACCGGTCCCTCGCCTCAGCCATGGTTCTGGTAGGTGCTGTCTCCCTTGCTGTGCTGACCGTGCAGGAAGGTGAGCTGACCAAGTTCTACATTCTCTTCAGCCTGAAGGGCTTCTGTTTCGGTGCTTTTGCTTACCTGCCGCGAGCCATGCTTGCCGATGTGGTGGATCTGGACACGATTCGCTCCGGTGCCGCGCGACCCGCCAGCTACTTCTCGATTCTCGGCTTCGTCACCAAATGTGCTGCCTCCTTCGGGGGGCTGTCCCTGCCGATCCTCGCCTACGTGGGTTTTTCCACAGATCCAGGGGTGCCCAACGGACCGAACGAACTCATGTGGCTTGGTATCCTTTACGGAGTCATTCCCACCGCTGTTTTTGTCTTCGCCTTCTATCTCTGCATCACCTGGCCCCTGAACGCACAGATGCACGGCAAGGTGCAACGTATTCTCAATAAACGCTACGAGCGCCAGCTCGCCAGAGAGAGCTCCTGAGGAGAGCCGACCATGTCCGAACCTAAAGCAACCGACGTTAATCTCTTTGATCTGGAAACCCAGCGCTGCCCCTTCGACGCTTATCAGACTCTGCGGGACGAAGCTCCCGTGTATCGATGCCCCTACAGCGGCCTGTACATCGTCACCCGCTTCGACGACGTCCGTCGGGTGCTGACGGACTCTGAAGTGTTTATCAGCCGGCTCGCATCGCGGGAAAGTGCTGCCGGTCCAACGGACCGGGAACGGAAGGTGAAGGCGCTCTTTGAAGAGGAAGGCTGGCTTCCGGCCGCCACCCTCTCCGGCCGGGATGATCCGAATCACAAGGACTTCCGGGTCCAGCTCCTTCACCCGCTTCGGACTGAAGGCTTCGTTGAAGAGACCGCGCATCTCCTTATGGTTCGGATCATCCCGGCCGGAGAGGGTGGCGGCAGGAAGCCAGCCTTCCTCTTCAAAGAGCGTT
>JBCDDI010000519.1:0-3065 GCA_039180365.1 Pseudomonadota bacterium | reverse complement strand
GGGGTAACGTTGCTCGATGACGTTGATGGTTTCGGCGTCTATCTCGTAGCGGCGACTGACCTCTACCGGTGTTTCGTCGCTGCGGGTAAAGGCCAGACGCTGTTCGTCCGCAGACCACCAGTGGCCTTCAAAGCGATGCATTTCCTCCTGGGCGATAAAGTCGGCGATGCCGTTGGCGATGGTACCGCCGCCGTCGCTGGTGATGGCCCGCTCCGTCCCTCCCTCGATGTCGTAAACATAAAGATTCCCAGCCCGAACGTAGGAGACGTAGTGACCTTTCGGAGAAAAGCGGAAATCCGTCTGCCTGGTGCCTGCTGGCGTAAAGGCATTCAGCGTCCTGCCGTCGAGCTCATAGAGATGACCGACGCCGTCCACGGGCAGCAGCAGTCGCTCGCCATCGGGACTGAACGCGTAGCTGGTGATGCCTGTGGCGAAAAGCCGCTTCCGCTCCCGTTCGGCTTTTTCTGCATCGGAGAGTCCGCTCTCGTCACCCATGAGCTCCCGGGCATCAATCCACAGCGAGCGTTCTCCAGATGCAACGTCCAGGCGCCACAGGTCGAGTCGTTCCCGGTCATCGGCGGCGGGGCGGAGAAAGGTAACGATGGACCCATCGGGGCTCCACTTCGGCTGCAGTGGCAGGGTGCCGGTCAGGGGCGGGTTGTCGAACAACCTTTCGACGGTCAGCTCACTCAAGGGGGTTCTCCTCAGGCGTTGTCGAGCGCGGCGAAGGCGTCTCGGGTCAGGTTCTCGATGCCGCCTGTTTTCGTAAGCAGCACGTTGTCCTCGATCCGAATTCCGCCGGCCGGGACCAGGGCGTCGATGGCCGGCCAGTTGTAGGAATCTCGCGCCGGGCCGTTTCTGGCGGCGTCCAGGAGCTGCGGAATAAAGTAAAGCCCTGGCTCAATGGTCACCGGCATGTCGGCGCTGAGGCTTCGTGTTGTGCGCAGCGCCGGATAGTTCTCTGGTGGCGGCACAAGGGTACCGTCATGATCGGCCTGCTGGCCGCCGACGTCGTGGGTCTGCAGCCCGATGAGGTGTCCGAGACCATGGGGCAGAAACACCTCCGTCAAACCAGCCTCGAAGGCTTCATCGGCGCTGCAGGTGAGCAGCCCGCTTTCTGTGAGCAGGCCAGCGAGGGACTGGTGCATAGCCACATGCAGATCCAGGAAGCTCGTGCCGATCGTTATGGTGTCGATAAGGGATCGCTGGGCCTCATCGAGGGCGCTGATCAGGTCGGCGAACACGCCCCCTTGAGCGGCGTAGGTCCTCGTAATGTCCGCGGCGTAGCCCAGATGAGAGCCACCGGCATCGATGAGAAAGCTCCGGCGCTCGGCCGGTGGCGAACGATCGTAATACTGGTAGTGCAGCACCCCGGCATGTTCGTTAAGCGCCACGATGTTCTGATAAGGCAGGTCTGCTGGCAGCTGTTCCGATGCGCCGAGGTAGGCCAGATTGATTTCGAACTCGCTGGCACCGGCGTCGAACGCTTCCCGGGCAGCCAGGTGACCGCATACGGCACGGGCGGTGGCTGCCCGCATGGCAGCGACCTCAAAAGGCGTTTTCCTCGCACGATCGAAATGCAGATGCGCAAGCAGGCCCTCCGGATTCACGTTTTCCCCGCCGAGTTCTGGGATCTCATCAGCACCGGCCTCGCCAATGAAGGCCACTCGGTTTGCGCCAGAGGGCAGCGCTCCGGCAGCGGCGGCCAACAGACTGTCCCGATCAGCGTGGCGTTCAACCTCAAAGGCGGCAGCCCAGGGCGGCAGCGCTGGCGGCTGGTGCCAGTAGTCTTCCGGGCTTAAGAAGAAAAAGCGCGGGGTCTGGCCAGGGCGCAGGAGCAACATGCTGCCGCTCGCCGTTTCACTGGGGCACCACTGCAGAAAATGCGGATTCAGCTTCTGTGGCGGGGCCTGATCGTCGAGGAAGTTGTTCCTCGGTTCACCGGCAGCAACCAGCACGGCGTCATAGCCGGTCGCCGCCAGTGCTGCGGTCCAGTTTTCGCTGACGCTCTCGAGATGTGTTGGGAAGAGGTCGGACAGTTCGCGATCGCGGTCGCTGACAGTGGATGGGCGCCGGCTCAAGATGGTCCTGCCTGGGCAAAGTAGAAGCCAGCGAGTATAGCGGATTCCCCCGTTTCAGAAGATTGTGCTATGTTTTGAGTTCGATTCAGATTGCCTTGTGGGCCCGGCGCGCGGGTCCCGTAACTTGTTTTCACGGGCTTTCAGGCTACTCGCTCACCGTCGGCAGCCAGCCGCAGGAATCAGCGACGTGGCGCCACGGGAGTCCATCTTGAACTGGGAGGATCTATGGGTTCATTCGCCTACGCGGCGCCAACATCCGTGGCTGAGGCCACTGCCTTGCTCGCCGAACACGCGAAGGGCGACGACCGTGCGCAGGTACTGGCCGGCGGTACGGACCTGCTCGTGCAGCTTCGCACCGTCGACCGCGAGCCGCGCACCATCGTCGACATCAAAGGACTCGAGGAAACCAACCGCCTCGACATCGGCGCGGAGGAGACCTTTGTTGGTTCTGCGCTGCCAAGTGCCGTGCTCAACGAGCACGAGGAACTGAAGAAAATGTTCCCCGGTCTGCTGGAAGCCGCCGACCTGATCGGCTCGACGCAGATTCAGGGGCGGGCAACCATCGGCGGTAATCTCTGCAACGCATCCCCAGCCGGGGACAGTATCCCCGCCATGATTGCCAACGGCGCGAGCTGCGTTATCGCCGGTCCGGCAGGCGAGCGTCGAATCCCTGTGGAAGATTTTGTCGTTGGGGTGGGTCGCAATGCTCTGGAAGCCGGTGAGCTGCTCCTTGGGTTGGCCTTCCCGAATCCGGGTCCGCGAACGGGGGACGCCTACCTGCGGTTCATTCCGCGCACGGAGATGGATATTGCCGTCGCAGGCTGCGGAGTCCGGGTTGATGTTGATGAGAGTGGCACCTGCACAGCGGCCAGGGTGGCGATCGGCGCGGTTGCGCCGACGGCGCTGCTGGTACCGGCGGCCGCAGAGGCACTCATCGGCAGCACCCTCGACGATGCGGCCCTGCGCGCTGCCGGTGAGGCCTGC
>JBCDDI010000518.1:0-3066 GCA_039180365.1 Pseudomonadota bacterium | reverse complement strand
CACGCCAAGCCAGCCGCGCTCGACCACACCGTTAACCTTCAGCTGCTCAATGATGTCGTCCGCCATCTCCGAGGGAATGGCAAAACCAATGCCGACACTGCCACCGCTGGGTGAGTAGATGGCGGTGTTGATACCAATAACGCGGCCGTTCGCGTCAAAGAGTGGGCCGCCGGAATTGCCACGATTGATGGGGGCATCAATCTGCAGGAAGTCGTCAAAGGGGCCCGCCTGAATGTCCCGGCCTCGAGCGGAGATGATGCCGGCCGTGACCGTGCCGCCGAGACCGAAGGGGTTACCGACCGCCAGCACCCAGTCGCCCACCTCTGCCTGGTCTGAGGAACCGAGGGTGACGTAAGGCAGGTCTTCACCGGCGTCCACTTTCAGAAGCGCCAGGTCCGTCTTAGGATCTCTGCCCTGCACTGTGGCCGGATAGCGGGTGCCGTCCTGGAGAATCACCTCGATTTCCTCGCCTCGCTCGATCACGTGGTTGTTCGTCACCACGTAGCCGTCCTCGGAGACGATGAAGCCGGATCCCACGGCCTGAAATTTCGGACCCGGTTGCCCGTCCTGCATCCCGGGTTGCTGACCTCGGCCTCCGAAGTACTCACGAAAAAACTCATTAAAGGGCGAACCTTCGGGGAAACCTCGGAACTCATTCGGCCCGAAGGATCGGCCGGGTGCCGCCGCCCGGCCGGAGATGGAGATATTCACCACCGCCGGCTTCACCGCTTTCACAAGCTCAGAAAAGCTTGCCGGGCCCGGCGTGGCATAAATGGTTTCAGGCACCGCCCCTTTTTCATCGCCGGGCAGCGCAATGGCGTGAGTGCCAACGGCACCGGCGAACAAAGCGGCCGACACGGCGCCGGCGAGCAGGGTGTTTCTGTGTTTGGGTTTCACTGCGTTCAGATCACTTCAGCTTTCGATGCCTGCAGTATCCCGATCGCCCCTGACAGGCGGCTTTCCGCTCTATTAAGGATGTGTAATGTTGGTCCTGGAACTTCTCATCTCTGTTAGGGTCCACCCACGACCTGTCTGAGTCGGTCCCGCATGCGCATACTCGTCATAGAAGATGATCTGGAAGTCCTGGCCTTTGTGGTGAAAGGCCTGTCGGAGCAGGGGCACACGGTGGACGAAGCCAGAGACGGAAAGGCCGGCCTGCTGCTTGCAACCACCGAACGCTACGATGTGATGGTCATCGACCGCATGCTGCCGGAAATCGATGGGCTGACGATCGTTAAGAGCATTCGCGGGGCAGACAACAGCACTCCGCTGCTGATCCTTTCCGCCCTTGGCGACGTGGATAACCGGGTTGAAGGCCTACGCGCTGGCGGCGACGACTATCTGACTAAACCCTTCGCATTCAGCGAGCTGCTGGCTCGGATCGAAGCCCTGGCGCGGCGCTCGGAGCGGGTCGCAGAGCCGGAAACAACGCTGAAAGTCGCCGACCTGGAGTTAAATCTGCTGGCCCGAACGGCCAGCCGCGCCGGGCAGAACATTGACCTGCAACCCCGCGAGTTCCGCCTGCTCGAGTACCTCATGCGGCACGCCGGCCAGGTGGTGACTCGGACCATGCTTCTGGAGCAGGTCTGGGATTACAACTTCGATCCGCAGACGAACGTTATCGATGTGCACGTCTCACGGCTGCGGAGCAAAATCGATAAACACTTTGAACCTCACCTGATTCAGACCGTCCGCGGCGCCGGCTACATGATCGATGCGCCCGACTGAACTGCTCCGCTCTTCCACCCTGCGCCTGGCGCTCCTGTATATGGTGCTGTTCGCCGGCTCCGTGCTCATGCTGCTCGGGTTCATCTACTGGTCCACGGTCCGGTTCATGTCCCAACAGGTGGACACCACCATCGAAACGGAAATTGTGGGCCTGGCAGAACAGTACCGGGCCCGAGGCCTGAACGGACTCGTGCGAACGATCAACGAGCGCATGGAACGCAATCCGGGCGGCTCTTCCATTTACCTGTTCGCCGCGGCCGATCTCAGACGCCTCGCCGGTAATCTCAACGTCTGGCCCGGCGTCGAGGCGGACGCCGAAGGCTGGCTGGACTTCGAAGTTGATAACCCGGAGAGCGGCCTCGAGGATGTGAGCGCCCGGGCGCGGACCTTCACGCTCCAGGGCAATTTCCGGCTGCTCGTCGGCCGCGACGTCCGGGAGCTGCAGGCAACCACCGCACTGATCGAACGGGCGCTCCTTGGCGGCCTCGCTTTCACCATCGCCCTGGCGCTCTTCGTCGGCTTCACGCTTACCCGCACAACGCTGCGCCGCCTTGAGGATATTAACGACACAAGCCGCGAGATCATGGCCGGGGATCTTTCCCGCCGGGTGGTCACCCGCGGCACCTCCGATGAGTTCGATCAGCTGGCCGGCAACCTGAACGCCATGCTCGACGAGATTGAACGGCTCATGAGCGGCATCCGCCATATGTCTGACAACATCGCCCACGATCTGCGCACGCCCCTGACCCGGCTGCGCCAGCGGCTGGAAAGCCTTGATGAGCCGACCCTGTGCCCGACGGAAAGAAAGGAGCGCATCGATCGCAGCATCACTGATGCGGACCAGCTGCTCGATACCTTCAGCGCCCTGCTGCGCATCGCCCGCTTTGATGCCGGCGGCTATCGACTCCAGACCCAGCAGCTCAACGCCGGGGCCATGCTGGCAGACGCCGCCGAGCTCTACGAGGCCATTGCCGAGGACCGCGGCCTGACGCTGGCCGTACATCAGCCGATCGCGCCGGTCTTCTTCACGGTTGACCGTGATCTGGTTTTCCAGGCGCTGACCAATCTGCTCGACAACGCCTTGAAATACACGCCCGCCGGCGGTCATGTGGATCTCGGCACTGGGCTCGCAAACGGCGAAGCCTTTCTTTCCGTCGCCGATAGCGGTCCTGGCATACCCGAGGATGAACGGGAAAAGGTGACCCGTCGGTTTTATCGCGTTGAGGCGAGTCGGACGACAGCGGGCAGCGGTCTGGGGCTTTCGCTGGTGGCGGCGGTAGCCGCCATACACCAGGGCAGCCTGCGCCTCGAAGACAACCAGCCCGGCTTAAAGGCCGT
>JBCDDI010000517.1:0-3068 GCA_039180365.1 Pseudomonadota bacterium | reverse complement strand
GCCTCTATTCGGAGCTGGAGCAGCCGGCGCTGGCAAAGATCGTGGCCGAACTCTCCAAGGTGCCCTATCTGAGCGAGATCGTGATCGGTCTAGATATGGCAACGGAGGCGCAGTACCACCATGCCCTCGAGTACTTCTCCGTGTTGCCGCAGCGTCACCATGTGCTCTGGAACGATGGGCCGCGTATGGGTGCCATCCAGGAAAAACTCGCGGCCGACGGCCTTGCTCCTCAGGAGCGAGGTAAGGGTTGTAATGTCTGGTATTGCTTCGGCTACGTGCAGGCGCTGCGTACGACGGAGGCCGTTGCCCTGCACGACTGCGACATCACCACCTACGACCGCTCACTGCTGGCGCGTCTGATCTACCCGGTCGCGAATCCGCAGTTTGCCTACGAGTTCTGCAAGGGTTATTACGCCCGCTTTGGTAGCGAGAAACTCAACGGACGGGTGAGCCGGCTGCTCGTTTCACCGCTCATTCGCACCATGAAACAGATCGCCAACGGGCACCCCTACCTCGATTATCTCGACAGCTTTCGCTACCCGCTCGCCGGTGAGTTTGCCATGCGAACCGACGTGCTGGCCGATCTCAGAATTCCCTCCGACTGGGGCCTTGAAATCGGCCTGCTCTCCGAGGTTTACCGGAACTACTCAACGAACCGGCTCTGTCAGGTAGAGATCGCCGACAACTACGACCACAAGCACCAGGAGCTTTCCGCGGAAGATGCCACCCGCGGTCTCTCGCGTATGAGTCTCGATATCTCCAAGGCGCTCTTCAAGAAGCTCGCCACCTACGGCGTGGTGTTTGACCCGGGTGCTGTGCGCACGGCGAAGGCCTGCTACTATCGGATTGCCCTCGATCTCATTGAGTCCTATGCGAACGACGCGGCCATCAACGGCCTGCATCTTGATCGCCATGCGGAAGAGCAGGCCGTGGAATTGTTCGCCACCAATATTCTGAAAGCCGGTGAAGCCTATCTCGAAGGCGGAGAAGAGACCCCGTTTATTCCTTCCTGGCACCGGGTCACGAGCATGCATGAGACCGTGTTTACGGAAATGCTCGACGCCGTCGCCGCTGACAAAGCCGACTACGCAATGCCGGGTTCGAAGGTCGCTTTCGCCTGAGTCACATCGAGCCAGAGCACCTCGTACGGCGCCAGACTCAGTGAATCCCCAACGGTGACCGGCCGGCCGCTCAGGCAGTCGCTAAAGGTGCCCTGCGGTAGCCCGCTGCCGGCAATGGGCAGGTCCTGAGCTTCCGGGCGCACGGACGCCACAACTACCAGCTGCTGTTCCGGGCATTCCCGCCGGAGCAGAAATACCCCCGGTGGGCTCGGGCTCACATGCTGCTCTGCGGTTTCCGCGAGGGCCGGTTGCGCCTCGCGGCAGGCGATGATTTCCCGACAATGGGCAAGAACCTGAGCCTGCGCTGATTCGGGGTCCCGGAGGGCGGCTTCCAGATGGTCCAGGCGCCAGTGGCCGCGGTTGATGGAACGGGTTCTGCCGGTCTGCTCGACGAGCTCAAGATCGTTGAGGCTCGCGAGGAGACTGTGAATGTAGAGCGCTGGCAGGCCCTGGAAGGAGAGCAGCAGCGTATGAGCCGCCAGGTAGGGAGGCAGGGCCTCGCCAAAGGCGCTGAACAGCGTGACGTTGATCTCGTAGGGGCGCTGCTCGCCGTTGCCGGCGTCGCGCAGCGTGGCAAAGGCACCCCGTTCATGCATCCGTTCCACCAGCCGCTCGACGTTCTCGTCGGGGATCAGACCCTCCAGGGGGCGCAGGCCGATGCCGTCGTGGGAAGCCATGAAGTTCAGATAGCTGCTGCCGGGTGGGGGTGGTGTTAAGCGCGCCGCCCAGGTGGTCAGATAACTCGCATCGCCGAAGACATAGCTGTAGAGGAGCAGCGGTGCCAGGGAAAACTGATAGACGAGGTGGGCTTCGTCGCCGCTGCTGAAGTAGCTGACGTTCTCCGCGTGGGGCACGTTGGTTTCGGTGATCAGGCGCACCCCCGGGGCAGCGCGATCCACAAGCAGGCGGAGAATCTTCACCACCACGTGGGTTTCCGGCAGGCTCATGCAGCTCGTACCGAGGCGCTTCCAGAGAAAGGCGATCGCATCGAGGCGGATCAGTCGGGCACCCTGCTCGATGTAGAAGAACAGGATGTCGATGAAGGTGGCCAGCACCTCGGGATTGGAGAAGTCGAGGTCGATCTGGTCGTCGCTGAAGGTGTTCCAGACGTGCCGGATGCCCGCGTAGGTGTGCACGGTGGAAATCAGCGGCGTGCTGCGCGGGCGGATCACGGCCGAGGTGTCGGAGCCTTCCGTGAGCGTAATGAAGAAGTGCCGGCCCGGGTCCCGGCCGCTGATGAAGTCGGCAAACCAGAGCGATTCCCTGGAACAGTGGTTGATGACCAGGTCGAACATCAGTTCGTAGTCCTCGGCGAGGCCGCGGACGTCCTCCCAGCCGCCCAGGTGGTGATCGACCATGCGATAGTCGATCACTGCAAAGCCGTCGTCGGAGGAAGAGGGGTAGAAAGGGAGGACGTGGACGGCGCCCATGCTTGCACCAATATGGCGCTTCAGAAAGCGGCGCAGCGTGACGAGCGGCGCCTCGCCGTCGTCGCGAATCGTATCGCCATAGGTGATCAGCAGGGGCCTGTTCGTGTCGCTGCGCGAACTGGTGTTCGCCCGCAGCGCCCGGGCGATACGGGAGAGTCGCAGGGCCAGCGGGCCGGCCAGGTCATCGTGGTAAAGCAGGGCGAGGAGCGGGCGCAGGGCGTCGCTCAGTTCGTCCTGCTGGCTTGATTCTTGCTCGCTCATGGTGCATGACTAAGCAGATAACGTGCCATAAGCGGTGAGCGGACTCGACTGGTCCGTTGTCATCGTCTACCTCGCCGCCATGTTGGGCCTTTCGGCCTCCGGCGGGTCTGCTGGCGTCGCCCGACGAAGGCCGAAAGGCCTAACATGGCGGCGAGGTAAACGATGACAACGGCCCAGTCGAGGCCGCTCACCGCTTATGGCACGTTATCTGCTTAGTCATGCACCATGAGTGAGCAAGAATCAAGCCAGCCGGACG
>JBCDDI010000516.1:0-3069 GCA_039180365.1 Pseudomonadota bacterium | reverse complement strand
TGCCGGCTTTCCGCTCGAGCGCCGGGGCCGGTTCCGTCACATAGCTCGTCCAGCCTTCAGGCAGCACCCGCTCGTTGTTCCAGACGCCGTCGTTCAGATAGAGGAGGGCAAAGCGGCCGAGGTCCCGCAAGGTGGTGTAGACCTGGCTTGAGCCGATGAAATTGCCGAGGTGATCGGTTTCCATCCAGGTGTGGTACATGCCGATGCGGTGCAGGAGTTTGTCGTAGGGGTACCTCAGGTAGGCGAGATCGTCACCGAGCGCTTCCTTCAGGCCCAGGAGCAACAGCAAAGTGTCGTTGTTGGCGTATTTCCAGCGGGTGCCGGGGGCCGCTTCAAGGTGAGTTCTGGTTGCCGCGCTTTCCGCATCCTGACCTGCAAAGTAGATGGCGTTGGTGTTCGCACCCTTGCTCCACAGGCCGCTCGACATATGCAGCAGCTGCTCCCAGGTGATGACTGCTCGGGGATCTGCCGGACCCGCCCAGGCGCTCAGACCAACCGGGGCAGTGATGTCGAGCAGCCCTTCGCCCTCCGCCAGGCCGATGAGTGTGGCGCTGATGCTCTTCGCCGTAGACCAGGTTCGATAGCCCTGGTGCGGCCCGAAGCCGTCGCGGTAGCGTTCGGCAACAACTTCGCCGTTGCGGATGATCAGCACTCCGGCCGTCAGCGTGTTTTCTCCATAGCTGAGACCGTCGAAGGCAGCGTCCAGGAGTGCCTGCTGACGGTCGTTCGGTGCCGGTGTCTCGATGAAATCACCGAGGGGATAAGCAACGTCCGGATCGTTCGCAAACCGCGCCAGCGTCAGGGCCGGCAGGCGGGCAATGTCGCCCTGCTGCCAGTGGGGTGGGATCACGGTGCAGCCGAGACTTTCCCGGTAGGCAACGGTAACCCGGTTGCCGCGACCGTCCTCGGCGCTGACCAGCCCGCGCTGGTTGTCGATGACCGGTGCCGGGAGCTCCAGGCGCCCGGTGTCCTTCAGTTCGACCGCTGCCAGATCTTCCAGCGGTCGTCCCATGAGGAAGTGTGCGGAGCAGGTGAAAAGCGCTCTAAAGCCCGCGGCGATGTAAGGATCCTCATAGGCCGCAGCGCCGCCGGGGAGGGCGTAAGGAGCGGTGGTGAGAGCTGTGGAGGGAACACCCTGCGACGTGGAACCCTGGGCGACGGCCAGCGACGCAGTCGTGCAGAGCGCCAGGGTGAGCAGGGTGCCCAGCGGCCTGGCCTGACGCCGAGGTGCACGGATGTTGGCGCGGAACTTCTCGGGCAGCTTGCGTGGCGCCATGGCTAACGCTCCTGACTCTGCGCACGTCCGCGGTCCTGGACCGCGGCCCTCCGTGCGGCGATGGCATCCGCCTTCACGGCGCGACGGCTGTGTGCCTGACTGGCTTCCTGTTCGATGCTGAGACCCGCATCGAGGGTGGTTGCCCAGCCCGCGTCCATGATGCGCAGCATCTCTGCCCGGGTGTCCGGTTCCGTGCTGGTGATGTCCCGGGCCAGCGCCAGGCAGGTATCCAACAGCTCACCGGCAGGTACCACACGGTTCACGAGGCCCCAGCTTTCGGCCTGGGCCGCGTCCAGGTAGTTGCCTGTCAGAGAGAGCTCCTTCGCGCGATTGATGCCGATAAGCCTCGGGAGCCGCTGCGACAGGCCCCAGCCGGGTACCACCCCAACCCGTGCGTGGGTGTCGGCGAAGCGTGCTTCCGGGGCGGCGATGAGAAAGTCGCACATGAGGGCCAGCTCAAAGCCGCCGGTAATCGCGAAGCCATTGATGGCGCCAATCACCGGTTTGCCCAATGCCTCCATAGCCTCGGAGAGATCCACGCTTGAGGTGGTGGCCCCCGGATCCGCCTCGCCGCCGAGTTCTTTCAGATCGAGACCAACGGTAAAGGCCCGGCCTGCCCCGGTGAGGACAACCACCTCAACGGCGCTGTCCGCAGCCAGCGCCTGCAGCGTGTCACATAGTGCGGCTCGCAGCGCACTCGACAGGGCATTCAGGGCTTCCGGGCGGTTCAGGGTAACGAGGCAGACCCCGTCGTTTGTGTCGGTGAGCACGAGAGGCTCGGCCATGGTCGGATCCTCGGATTGGTTGTCTGGCGGAGGCGAGGGACGCACTCTAGCGTGAAATCCGCCGTTCCGCCCGGCGTTGGCAGCCTTCGGAACCGTCATCAAGGGTTCATATGGTCAGTCTTGCTGACGTCTATGCGCACCTTGCACGGTCGCGTAACATGGGGAATCCCCAGAAGACGAAACCCCAGCTCCCCGACGCAAGCTCGAGAGCGGGGCAAAGAGAACGAAGCGGAGGTCCGTGTGTACGGACGCATGCAGTTTGCAGACTTCGTCGTCAGCTGGGCCCTTCAGTCCCTGTCGAAAAGCCTGCAGAAAGTCAGCGATCGCCGGAGCGAGACGCCCGGTGGATTACGCTGCAGTGATGAAAAGGCCATTGCCCTCACCGCGGAGCGACTGCTGTCGCTCTGGCAGATGGCCCAATGGTCCGTTGCGAGACTGGAACAGAAGGCCGCCCAGGCCGATCTGAAGACGGTGATCGCGCTCTGCAATCAGTCGAGACCGCCGGAACGCCAGGCGGCGGAGCGGCTCCTTGAAAGGGCCGAAGGCAAGGCGGCGCTTCTGCTTACGGACCTGCTTGCCACCCTCGATCCTGGTCCGCCGACCGTTGATATCCGTGAGCAGCTCGGCACGCTGCTGCAGGCAGAATCAGAGCGGTGGCGCAGCTATCCGGCCTTACGCCAGATCAGCGAAGAAGCCCTCGTGGACCACGGCATGCTGAGGGCCTTCGAAAAAGCCAATGACCTGTCCCGGCGCCTCGACCGGATCAGTGACAGTTCAGAGGGTCGTAGCGCCAGCGGCAAGCGCCTGCAGCGCGCGGGGCGCTGGGTGCGCCATTCGGTCAATCACCTTGAACTTCTCCGTCCAGCGTTGTCAGAGGCAGGTAGGACAAGACGCTGGCATCTGAATCGCCTCGCGGCGAAGCTCGACGATCAGTGGGCCCTCGAACGCTTTGCGCGGACGGCTGCACTGTTCGATCTTAAGCCTAAGGCGTCGGTACGCCTCGACCGG
>JBCDDI010000515.1:0-3072 GCA_039180365.1 Pseudomonadota bacterium | reverse complement strand
GCGGACGCTACTCGGTCTGGTCTCCCGTGGGCCTGCCCCTGGCCATCGCCCTCGGGCGCGAGGGCTTCGACGCTTTCCTCGCCGGCGGCCACGCCCTGGACAGGCACTTTCGCAGCGCACCCTTTGCCGAGAATCTGCCGGTGCTCATGGCCCTCGCCGGCATCTGGAACTACAACTTCCTCGGCGTTACCAATCAGGCCATCCTGCCCTACGGCGAGCGGCTCCGGCTCCTCCCGGACTTCCTCCAGCAGCTCATCATGGAAAGCAACGGTAAGTCTGTGCATAACGATGGCAGCCCCGTGGCCCTGCATACCATGCCCATCGTCTGGGGCGGCCGCGGCACGAACGGCCAGCATGCCTATCATCAGCTGCTCCACCAGGGCACACGCTCCTTCAGCGCCGATTTCATCCTGATCGCTCGAGGCCGGGTGCTGGAGGAACACCACCGCTGGCTGAACGCAAACGCGCTGGCGCAAAGTCAGGCCATGCTCCAGGGCCAGGACTCGGAAGACCCGCACAAACAGGTGAGCGGCAACAAAGGCACGACGACGATTGTGCTGCCTTCGCTCAGCCCCGAAAGCCTCGGTGCGCTGATCGCGCTCTATGAGCAGATCGTCTTTTGCCAAGGTGTAATCTGGGACATAAACTCCTTCGACCAGTGGGGCGTAGAGCTCGGTAAGCGCCTGGCCGTCCCTATCCACGAGCAGCTCGGCGGCAGATCGGCGCTCACGCAAGACACCTCGACGAAGACGCTCATCGAGTACCTTCGGGGCGCGCCAGGCGACGCTGACTGAACCGGCCGCGTCCCTTTTCGTTGAGAATAGAAGGACACAACATGTCAGACATCCACGTGGTGCCCGTACCGGACTCCATGGCCGATCGCGCCTTTATCAACGACGATCAGTACCAGGCCATGTACGACCGCTCCATCAACGACCCGGAAGGTTTCTGGGCCGAACAGGCGGACATCTTCATCAACTGGCACGAGAAATGGACGACCATCTCCGAGGCCGATCTTCCCGCCGGGCGTGTCCGCTGGTTCGAAGGCGGAAAACTCAACATCGCCTACAACTGCATCGACCGGCACCTGCCGGAAAGGGCCAGTCAAACCGCCATCATCTGGGAAGGTGACAACGCGGCCGACACAGCGCACATCAGCTATCAGGAACTACACGACCAGGTCTGCCGATTGGCCAACGCACTAAAGGCCCGAGGTGTGAAGAAGGGCGACCGGGTATGTATCTATATGCCCATGATCCCGGAAGCGGCCTACGCAATGCTCGCCTGCATGCGGATCGGCGCCATTCACTCGGTCGTTTTCGGCGGTTTTTCACCGCAGTCGCTACGCGACCGGATTCTGGATTCAGACTGTCGCGTGCTAATCACTGCCGACGAAGGTGTACGGGGCGGTCGCGCGGTACCGCTGAAGGCAAACGCCGAGGAAGCGCTCAGCGACTGCCCGAACGTGCACACGGTACTGACCGTGCGGCGGACGGGAAACGACGTCGCCTGGCACCCGGAAAGAGACGTCTGGTATCACGAGATCACCGCTGAACAGGCGCCCAGCTGCGAACCGGAGATCATGGACGCGGAGGATCCCTCCTTCATCCTCTACACCTCAGGTTCAACCGGTAAACCCAAAGGCGTGCAGCACGGCACCGGCGGCTATCTGCTGCACGCGGCCATGACCCACAAGTACGTCTTCGATTACCACGATGGCGACATCTACTGGTGCACGGCCGACGTCGGCTGGATCACGGGCCACAGCTATATCGTTTATGGCCCGCTGGCGAACGGCGCTACCACCCTCATGTTCGAAGGGGTACCCACCTGGCCGGATGCCGGCCGCTGCTGGGAAATCGTCGACAAACATCAGGTAAACATCTTCTACACCGCACCGACGGCAATCCGCCAGCTCATGGGTCAGGGTGATGACTTCGTGACCAAGGCATCCCGAGCGTCACTGCGGCTCCTCGGCACCGTTGGCGAACCCATCAATCCCGAAGCCTGGGAGTGGTACCACAAGGTTGTTGGCGATGAGCGCTGCCCAATTGTCGACACCTGGTGGCAGACGGAGACCGGCGGCATCATGATTTCTCCGCTGCCGGGGGCGACCGCGCTGAAGCCCGGCAGCGCAACGCGCCCCTTCTTCGGCGTGGCCCCAGCCCTCGTCGATACAGACGGAAAGATCCTCACGGAGACAGAGGCCTCCGGCAATCTGGTCATCACCTCAAGCTGGCCGGGACAGATCCGCACCGTCTACGGTGATCATCAGCGGGTCATCGACACCTACTACAGCACCTACAAGCCCTACTACTTCACCGGCGACGGCGCCCGCCGGGATGCCGACGGCTACTACTGGATCACCGGGCGCGTGGACGACGTCATGAACGTTTCCGGCCATCGCATTGGCACAGCCGAGGTAGAAAGTGCCCTCGTGCTGCATGAAGCCGTTGCGGAAGCCGCCGTTGTCGGTTTCCCCCACGACGTGAAGGGTGAAGGTATCTACGCCTACGTGACCCTTATGGTTGGCAACAACGAGGATCCGGAGGCACTCCGGGAGGCGCTGGTGCAGCTGGTCCGGAGCGAGATCGGCCCCTTTGCGCGGCCCGAACACATTCAGTTCGCACCGGGACTGCCGAAGACACGATCCGGGAAAATCATGCGGCGCATCCTGCGTAAGATAGCCGCGGACGAACTCGACAGTCTCGGCGACACGTCAACACTGGCAGACCCGGCGGTTGTGGACGACCTGGTCGCCAACCGGGCCAGCGCCTGAAGTCCTGGTCAATGATCAACGCTGTCCAACCCGAGATAAGCGACGTCATCGATACCCTGCCGCGGCAAGGTAGCCGGACAGACCGCTGGTAGAGAATCCGGCGTAAATCCGCGGACGCAGGAGACAAAGAAAAAGGGCGCCATGCTGGCGCCCTTTTTTCAGATCGGCTCTCCAGTGCGCTATACATCGCACTGAGGCCGAAGCGAGTCCGCTAGGCGGAGGCGCGAGCGCTTAAGCGCTCGCGCCTCCGCCTAGCGGACTCGCTTCGGCCTCAGTGCGATGTATAGCGCACT
>JBCDDI010000514.1:0-3074 GCA_039180365.1 Pseudomonadota bacterium | reverse complement strand
CTGCCTCCTAGGCCGGTTCGGCCGCGCGGAGCACAGCCTTGACGATGTTGTGGTAGCCGGTGCAGCGGCACAGATTGCCTTCCAGGCCGTCACGCACGGCCTTCCCGTCGAGATCCGGCGTGTTCTCGACGAGGTCGATGGCGCGCATGATCATGCCCGGAGTGCAGAAACCACATTGCAGCGCGTGGCATTCGCGAAAGGCTGCCTGCATCGGGTGCAGATCTTCCGGCGTGCCAATGCCTTCGATGGTGGTGATCTCAGCGCCGTCCACCTGCCCCGCCAGGAGCGAACAGGCTTTCACCGCGCCGCCGTTCATGTGCACGGTACAGGCACCGCACTGTGATGTGTCGCAGCCTACGTGGGTTCCAGTCAGTCCCAGATGTTCGCGGATGATCTCCACGAGCAGGGTGTTTTCCGGTACGTCGAGCGAGTGCGCCTCGCCATTCACCGTCAGTGAAATCTGCATTCGGTCCTCCCTATGCGTGTCCTTCAGCCTTTCGGGTTTGTTGGCCCTTTGGCCTTTTAGCTTTCAAGCTTCGCCGGGACTCTCCCAACCCCTGGCGGAGCAGCTATCCGTTCAGTTGTTTAAAACGCGAAAACCATTGCGAGCAACAAAGCCGCAAACACAATCAGCCAGATCTTCCATTGCCCGGAGTTCTCGTAGCTCTCGGCGGGCGCCGCGGCTTCTCCGGTCGCCTCAGGGGCGACACCGCTGACTTTTTCGCCGAAGGCCGCAAAAAAGTCGTCCGCCATCTTCCGCGCCGCGCCATCAATGAGCCGCTGTCCCACCTGCGCGAGCTTGCCACCGACGTTGGCTTTCACCGTGTAGTTCAGGCGCGTAGCAGCAGCATCCTCGCTGTCTTGCGCAAGCTGCACGGCTGCCGTGCCTTTCCCGAAACCGGCGGCACCGCCTTTGACGTTGGCATCAATGGTGTAGCTTGTGGGTGCATTCACGTCCTTCAATTCGAGCACAGCCTGAAAGGTGGCGCTCACCGGTCCAACCTTGGCTTTCACAGACGTCTCGAAGCGGTCGTCGGCGACCTTTTCCATGGACTGGCAGCCATCAATACAGTCGGCGAGCACTTCAGGATCGTTTAATCCGGCCCAGACCTCCTCGAGGCCGGCCTGAATTCGATACTCACCCGTCTGTTCCAATGCAGTTCCCCGTTTCGTGGCATCACGCCTTGCAAGCAAGGGTCGCATGATCCGGGAAGACGAGGCAACGCCCTCAACGGCGCTGGAAAGCCCACCCGGTGGGCCTTTCAGCCTGTTGCAGAGCCGGTGAAATAAATCAGGTTGCCTGACAAGATCCTTTGCGAAACAATAGGACCTCGGGCACCGGGCTTGAGGGCCCTGTGACCCTGCACCTTAAGCAAATCGTGAGGGCTTGATATGGAAGATCAACCACCCGAACTGCTGATGCGCGGTCTCCTTCGCGCCTACTACTGGATGGACGAAAGCCTGCAGAACGGACTGCAGCAGGCGGGCTATGCACCCCGCACGCGCACCCAGACCATGATCCTCATCAATATCTCCGACGGCATTACCCGAGCAGCGGAACTTGCTCGCGTTCTTGGAGTATCGAGGCAGGCCATTCAGCAACAGATCAACGAGCTGGAACGGGAAGAACTGGTCACACAGATTCCCGATCCCAACGATCGTCGCGCCAACCGCATCGTCTTCAGCGAAAAGGGTTCAGAGCTCATCAATGCGGCCCTGGCCACCTTGCGCCAGGCCGAACAGGCCCTGGCCATGCGCCTCGGCTACGAGACGGTGAGCAACCTCCGGCGTGCGCTCATGTCCGACTGGGGCACGGTCATCGGCGACCGACATCCGCCCGGACGCAAGCGCACCGTCGCCAGCGGCTGAGCTAGTCCAGCTCCATCCGCTCGATGATCTCCGCCAGCTCTCCGGAGCGGCGGAGTTCTTCGATCTCCTCCCGCAAACGGGCAGCGTCCGCTGCGTCTTCAGCCCCTACGATAAAACGCCGCGGTTCATCGCGGAGCACGGCATCATCGGCCACCTCAAGCTCATTGACACGAATGATGCTCTTCAGCGTATCCACGTAAACCTGGCCCCGCTCTGAATAGCTGGTGAGACCGTCGGCAAGTGCCAGCGAGCTGAGCGGCTCGCCGGCCGCGCGACGTTCCGCTCGAAGCTTGCGGAAAGGTTCATAGGCCGGATGCGACATGAGGTTGATGAAGTAGCCGCGCACGCTGTCGAAGGGCCAATCGAAGGCGGCGATGCGATGGTCACCCAACGACTCGCGCTGCTGCTCGGGTTTCAGGCCCTCACCGCCAAAGGTCCACTGACCAAAGAGCGCATTCCCTTCTGCCGCAAAACGCGAGGTTCCGTAGCCGCTTTCGTAAGCCGCCTGACCGAGCGCCAGACCCGCGGGAATCACATCGAGCTTGTAGAGCATCTCGTCGATGATGGCCGCTGTTTCTGCCCCCGAGTCCGCGATTGATGCCGCTGCCTCCGCGCTGCGAATCCGCAGAATCGGGGCAAACTCCTTAAGCTGTGCCAGCAGCTCAGGACTGATGGCTTCACCGCGGGCGAGGAGCGCGGCACCGGCTTCGAGCTCCCCTCGAGCGCGCAGGACCATGTCGTTGGCATGCAGGATGAGCGGCAGCAGAAAGCGATAGAAGATCTCTTTCTTCTCGGAGACCGGCAGGGTGGCTGCCGTTTCCCGCCAGCGGTTCGAGATTCCGGTCATCAGTACGTTCGGCGAGGAAAGCTGCTCCCCACGGTTGACCTCTCCCCACCACCGCTCCGCTTCGAGCCAGGCACGGGTTTCCTCAAAACCGGCAAGGACCACCACTTCCGCATCGCTGGCCGCCACCGGTGACGCCAGCCATGGCGAGGCGAAAAACACGGCCAGTAAGAGCCATGACAATCGACCCCGACATTCAGGGCGCACACCGCTCGCGAGAAGACCCTTAATACTTCAGCCTCCAGTCTTAAGTCGTGTCTGAAAACACTTCGCGCGAGGTCGCCGGACCTGCGCAAGTCAGCCCGAGCGGGCGCCCGACTCCGCCAGGGCACTCGAACTCCGGTTCGCCTCGCCGCTGTCG
>JBCDDI010000513.1:0-3075 GCA_039180365.1 Pseudomonadota bacterium | reverse complement strand
TCAAGACTGCCTTCCTTCAGGGGGAATGGTACACCAAGCAGGATCGAGGAATGGTTGTAGTCTGTCAGTTGCCACCCGGCCATGGCCGCCCGCCATTGGCGCACACCGCTGGCGCTCGTGTTCATTGATGGTGGCCACAGTGAGGCTGCAGCCCTTGCCGACTATCGCAGCTGGGCGCCGCACGTGCTGAGTGGCGGGATTCTTGCCATCCATGATCTCTTTCCTGATCCCAAAGATGGCGGTCAGGCACCCTGGCACATCTACCAGCTGGCGCTTGCCTCAGGGCTGTTCGAGGCGCTGCCGACCGTTCGTACGCTCGGCGCGCTCAAGCGTCTCTAGTGTCTCGAGCGGCGCGTGATGCTCCGGCTGCGTAAAGAGCGTTGCGGCGCCGGTCAGTCCCTGGAGGGTATCCGCTGCCAGGAGGATGGCGCCAGCGGTCCAGGTGGGTCGTTCATCGGGCCACATGACTTCATCGGTAAACACGTAGCCCGTCCACCAGGAGCCGTCCTCGGCCTGATAGCGGCGTAGCAGTTCGAAGAGAGCGTGGGCCCGGTTCAGCTCCCCGGCAGCCGCGCAGGCCATGACCAGCTCGCAGGATTCGGCGATGGTGACCCAGGGTTGATCGGAGACGCAGCGGCAGCCATGGTCCGGCACCATGAACTCGTCCCAGCGCGCGTCGAGGCGCGCGACTGCATCGCCGCCGGTGATGGCCCCGGCAAGGATGGGGTAGAACCAGTCCATGGAGTAGCGGGCCTTTGAAGGCCAGGTGCGATCAAAACGTTCCGGACGCTCGCGCAAGGCGACCCCGAGACGATCCCGGGCAACGTGCCAGTGGGCGTAAGGTGCCTCCAGAACCTGAGCGATGGCCATGCCGCAGTCGAGGCTCCGGTAGATGGAGCTTGAGCCGGTGACCAGGGCGTCCTTATTAATGCCCGTGCGCGTATCCAGGGCCCAGTAGACTTCACCGCTTGGGGCCTGCAGGGACAGGACAAAGTCCAGAGCCCGGCGGACCGTCGGCCAGAGCGCCCGGAGAAACTCCAGGTCGCCGGTCACCAGGTAGTGGTGCCAGACCCCAGGGGCGACATAGGCCACAAAATTTGTTTCCGCCCGGGTGCCATCGGCGATGCGCTCGTCCTCATAGGCGGCAAGCCAGTAGCCGTCTGCATGCTGCTTTTCCGCCAGCCAGCGGTAGGCGGCGACGGCGCCCTCAAGGTGGCCGCCCACGGACAGCCCCATGGCGGATTCGACGTGATCCCAGGGATCGATGATGCCGCCGTCGAACCAGGGAATGGCGCCGCTCGGCAGTTGGATCCTGGCAATGTAGTCGGTCGTGCGGCGGACGAGGTCCGAATGCTGGTCCTCAGGCTCGGCACCGGGCCCTTTCTCAGGCATGGCTGGACCCCCGAACGAAATACATGACGACGCTTTTACCCCAGAGCGGATTGGTCAGCTTCTCGAGCAGGCGGGTGATCCAGGGTTTCTGCATGAGATCCCAGACCAGCAGCCGGTGATAGGTGCGTACAGGCCAGACGTCTTCGCCCCGATCCCAGAACAGGCAGCGCAGCCACCAGTAGGGCGAGTGCAGGCCATGCGCCCAGTGCCGGCCGTAGAGAATCATGTCCTGAGCCTCGACGTTCTGTTTCAGCTGCGCTGCGCGGAAAATGCGGACATGGCCGCCGGGCACTTCGTGGTAGGCATCGGACAGTTGCCAGCAGAGCCATTCCGGGCCGAAGCGTGGCACGCTTGCCGCGAACTGCCCGCCGGGTTTCAGCACCCGCCGGATTTCCCGGAGAACGCTCAGATAGTCGGGAATGTGCTCGAGGACTTCCGCGCAGATGACCTTGTCGAAGGTTCCGTCCCGGAAAGGCAGGCGCAGTCCGGAACCACAGATGAAGGCCAGGCTGCGGGATTGATCAGCGGCATCCTCAAAGTCCGCAAAGCGTTCCCGGGCCGTGCCGAGATCTTCCAGCGATAGATCGAGGCCAACGACGGTAACGGCCTCATCCAGGTAGGCGGTGATCGCATGACGGCCCTCACCGCAACCGAGGTCGAGCACCCGGTCCCCGGCCTGAAGTTCGAAGCGCTCGAAATCGATGGTTGTCAGGCTCATGTCCCTGCCTGCACTGACTGGGCCTGCGCTGCCTGAGCCTGCGCTTCCTGAGAAAGCACGCGGCCATAGACTCGGGTCATGGCCTCCGCCGCCTGTTGCCAGGAAAACTGCTCGACGATGTGAGCTCGTCCGGCAAGGCCAAGCTCTTCCCGGCGCGCCACCGGCAGCGCCAGCAGGTCGGCAATGGCGGCTTCAAGGGCTTTCGGGTCTGCGGCAGGGACAACGCGTCCGGCGTTGCCGACAACTTCCGGCAGGGCGCCGCCGTCCGTGGAAACCAGAGGCACAGCGCAGGCCATGGCCTCACCGGCCGGCAGGCCGAAGCCTTCGTACTCGGAAGGCACCACGGCGATGGCGGAGCTTGCATAGAGATGACGGAATTCTTCGGCGCCGATGCCGTGCACAAAGCGGATACGCTCACCGACGCCGAAACGTTCGATCAGACGTTCCGTATCGCCGCCGGGTTTCGGGCGGCCGATAAATACGAGGCGCAGCTTTGGAAAGCGTTCAAGGAGCCCGGCGAAGGCGGGAATCAGATGCTGGGTGCCCTTCAGCGGCTGGTCGGCACTGGCGGTGGTAATGAGCTGCCAGGGATTGCGGGCGATACTCGGTTCCGGTCGGAAGATCTCTGTATCGATCCCGTTATAGATCACCTCGATGCGAGCGGGATCGATGTTAAAGGCGCGACAGATATCCTGCTTGGACCGGCGGCTGACCGTAACGATGTGATCAAGCTTGCCGGCAACGGTGGTCTGCATTTTCAGGAAGTGGTGCCAGCGTTTAATCAGCAGCCGCTGCTTCCAGCCCGTTGCATGGGCAAGCGCGATGTCCCGGTCCCAGGTGATTGGATGATGGATGGTGGTGACAAGTTTCTGCCCGCGCTGCTGCAGCGCAAGGGTGCCCCAGGACAGGCTTTGGTTGTCGTGGATGATGTCGTAGTGCCGGCCTTCCTTTGCGAGGTAGTCGTC
>JBCDDI010000512.1:0-3084 GCA_039180365.1 Pseudomonadota bacterium | reverse complement strand
TCCGTGTCGAAGTGGCACACCAGGCGCTCGTTCCGTGCGAAGAGGCCTTCGATGCCAGCCTCGGTGGTGGCGTTAACCGAATAGAGCGCGCCGGGGATGGCCAGCGTCCGCTGCAGCCGGCCGGCAACCGGCAGGTGTACCCGGTGATAGTCACTTGGGGCGAGATACACCGTTGCGAAGGTCCCATTGGCAAAGGTGGCCGCTGCCGCCCGTTCCCCGAGGAGCGCTTCCAGGGAGTAGCTGTGGCCTTTCGCCTGCAGCAGGCGACCGTCGCGGATGGCCCCGGACTGACTCACGGCGCCGTCCGCGGGAGATACGGCCGTTCCAGCGCCGCCTGCAAGCGGGCGGGCGCCGGCTTTCAGGGGCCGGGTGAAGAAGGCGTTGAAGGAATCGAACGCTGAGAGGCTGTCGGCTTCGGCTTCTTCAAGGGTGACGCCGTAGGCCCGGGCGAAGCCATGAATAAAGGGTTGGCTGATGAACCGGACGCGGCTTCCCGCGAGCCAGCCAACGAGCCGCGACAGGCCGTGCTGCGGTAGCAGTCGCTGCAGGGCGATGAAGGTCCGATCGCGAAGCGACATCAGGCTTCCTCGCGGCTGATAGGCAGGTCGTCCCGGTTCCCCCACTCGGCCCAGGAGCCGTGGTAGGCGCGGATGTCCTTAAAACCAAGCAGTCGTCCGACCATGTAAGAGAGACCAGATCGGTGGTGGGTCTGGCAATGGGTGATCGTTGGCACGGTCGGGTCGATGCCATGGTCTGCAAGCAGGGTGGGCAGATCTTCCGTCAGGCGCGTCGCCCGGCTGTGGTCTTTCAGGGCCATCCAGTCCAGGTGTCGGGCCCCGGGGATGTGCCCCGCCCGCGCCGAGCCGGAGCGTTGCCCGAGATACTCCTCGCGGCTGCGCACGTCCCAGATTGTTGAGCCTGCCTCCATGGCTGCGAGCACGTCCTCAATCTCGGCGATAGGCCCGCGGTCGACCTCAATTGCCGGGCTGGTTGCGGACGGTTCCTCAGCGGGTCCCGAGGCCAGCTCGCCGCCGGCTTCTGCCCAGGCATGCAGACCGCCGTCCAGATAGGACCAGCGCCCGTGACCGATGGCATCCAGGGTCCAGGCGAAGCGTCCGGCCCAGCCGCCGCCCTCGTCATCGTAGACGATGTAGTGCACGTCATCGGCGTGACCCAGCCGGCTGAAGAGCGCCGTGAGCCGGTTCAGATCCGGCAGCCGACCGGGTGCCGGGGGTGCACCGTGAACCAGTTCGCCGGGCGCAACAGGCAGTGCACCGGGGAGGTGGTACTGGGCAAAGACCGTGGGGTCCGTGACCTGGATGAGGCGCGTCTGCGCCAGCGTTCCGTCCTGCAGTCGCGCCATGAGCGTCTCTGCGGTAATGATGTCTGGGTCTGCCCCTCCCGGGGGGCTGGCAGCGCTGCTGATGGTGCTCTCGTCTGGTCAGGTTTTGAGGGTTTGCTATGTTAGCCGACAAACAAGCTTCAGGCCCGAGGCCTTAAGGATCCTCTGTCCATGGCAGCTAACCTGATCTGGATGGATCTGGAGATGACCGGTCTTGATCCGGATCGCGACCTGATCATCGAAATGGCGACCATCGTGACCGATGGGGCGCTCAATGTGGTTGCGGAAGGTCCGGTCTTCGCGATCTCGACGCCGGAAGAAGCGCTCGCGGCCATGGATGAGTGGAATCAAACCCATCACGGCGCCTCCGGCCTCATTGATCGGATCCGGAAGTCGAACGTGACCATGCTCGAGGCGGAGGCGGCGACGCTCGCCTTCATCGAACAGCACGCAGAACGGAACACGGCGCCCCTGTGCGGTAACAGCATCTGGCAGGACCGACGTTTTCTCGCCCGACACATGCCAACGCTCGAAGGGTATCTCCACTATCGGATTATCGATGTGTCGAGCCTGAAGGAACTGGCTCGACGCTGGCGCCCGGACCTCCTCAAGGAGCTTAAAAAAGAGAACGCGCATACGGCGCTGGCTGATATCCGGGAATCCATCGCCGAGCTGCGCCTTTATCGCGACCGTTTTCTGAAGCTCGACGGCTAAGCGCCAGGGGCTGCCTTCAGGCGCGCGAGGGCCCAGTCGATGTGTTCCACGACCAGCGCTGAGGCTGTTCGTCGCCGGTCTTCCAGGGCGTCGATGGCCGGCTGCGTTGCCGGTCCGTTACCGAGGGCCACCGCGATGTTCCGCTGCCACTGCTCATAGCTCACCCGGCGGATCGCCGAGCCTTCCGTGTTCTTCAGGAATTCCGCTTCCGTCCACGCGAACAGTTCCAGGAGCGTCGCCCCGTCAAGGCGGTGGCGGGGTTCGAAGTCCGCCTCAGCTGATGCGGGCGCCTCGCGATTCCAGGGACAGTAGAGCTGGCAGTCGTCGCAGCCGTAGATGCGATTCCCCATGGGCGCGCGAAGTGGTTCTGGAATCGCCCCTTTGTGTTCGATGGTCAGATAAGAGATACAGCGCCGGGCGTCGAGCTGTTTCGGCGCAACGATGGCGTCCGTGGGGCAGACCGTCATGCAGGCCCGGCAGTTGCCGCAGTGATCCTCGACCTCGGGCTCGTCGACAGGCAACGGCAGGTTCGTGAAGATCTCACCGAGAAAGAACCAGGAGCCCGCCTGGCGATTGAGCAGCAGGGTGTGTTTGCCGATCCAGCCGAGGCCGGCTTTTTCGCCGAGGGCTTTCTCGAGGACCGGCGCCGAGTCCGTGAAGGCTCGAAAACTGTGGTCAACGTCTGCGGCGGCGTCGCTGATCTGCCGGCCCAGTTTGGCCAGACGTTGACGGAGCGTTTTGTGATAGTCCCGGCCGAGGGCGTAGCGGGACAGGTAGCCGAGCGACGGCTCCTCGAGAACGCGAAGGGGCTCCGTGGCGGGTTTTAAGTAGTCCATACGGGCGCTGATGATGCGTACCGTGCCCGGTTGCAGGGTTCCGGGATCGAAACGCTTTTCGAGGTTTCTGCTGAGGTACCCCATCTCTCCCTGAAAACCGCGCTCGAGCCAGCGCCGTACGTGCGGCTCGTGGTCCGACAGGTTGATGTCGGTAACCCCGATGGCCTGGAAACCGAGGGCTTCTGCCCAGCG
>JBCDDI010000511.1:0-3093 GCA_039180365.1 Pseudomonadota bacterium | reverse complement strand
GGACGGGCAGAGTCCGCTCACCTCCGCGGGTTCGAACTATGGCCTGCATCCGGCACCGGCCGATGCCGTGAAACCGGCCGGGGAATGGAATCACGCCCGGATCCTGGTTGTTGGTCAGGAAGTCAGCCAGTGGTTGAACGGCGTCCACATGGTGACTTACGAACTCGGCAGTGACGACTGGCAGGCCCGCGTTGCAGCCAGCAAGTTTGCGCAATGGCCTGCCTACGGCACCCTTGAAAGCGGGCACATTGGCCTGCAGGATCACGGCGATCCGGTCGCCTTCCGCAATATCAAAATCCGCATTCCCGACGGGAGTGCGCACACAGGGGAGAACTGACATGGCCTACGCACCGGCCGATCGCGACTTTTACGACGCAGACAGCCACATCATGGAGCTGCCGAACTTCCTCACCGCCTATGCGGATCCCGACATCCGGGACGAGATCCCGGAAGTGAGCTATTCGGCCTCGCTCGTCTCCGACGAAGAAGTGGCGGAGATCATGGCCCAGGGTGGTCGCCACTCTGAAGCCCACGTGGCCGAGCAGGTTGCCCTCGGCGACAAGCTCATCGAAAGCTCAAAAGAGATCCAGGCGCTTGGCGCCTTCACGGCCGCGGATCGAAGCACGGCGATGGATCTGCTCGGATTCAAAAAGCAGCTGATCTTTGCGACCCACAGCGTGGCCTTTCCTTTTCACCCGAGCTCGAAGAAGCCTGCCAAGCTCCGCTATGGGGCCACGCGTGCGCACAATCGTCATATGGCGGAATTCTGCGGTGAGGATGATCGTCTGATGGGCGTGGGCATTGTGCCTCTCGATGATCCGGAACACGCGATCCGGGAGCTCGACTGGGCCCTGGAAGCCGGCCTCGAGTCCATCTGGGTGCCGCACCGGGCGCCGATCGAACGTTCCCCCGGTCACGTCGACTTTGACCCCTTCTGGGCGCGCCTTGCTGAATCGGGCACGCCCTTTCTATTGCACGTCGGCGGCGCGCCCCTGCAGGTGTTGAATCCCTGGAGCAATAACGGCCGGGCGCCGACGAAAGACTGGATGGGCGGCGGCGAAAACGTCCGCACCAAAGACGCCGCCGTGCTGCATCAGCCGACGGAAATGTTCATCAGCATGCTGGTGCTGGACGGCGTCTTCGCACGACACCCGACGTTGAAGGGTGCCGCCGTCGAGCTTGGCGCCGGCTGGGTGCCGGAGCTGCTCCGTCGTCTCGATTGGGTCTCCCGCATCTATGGTCGTGTCGACGAGTCCGTGCGCTTCGAGCGCACGCCAAGCGAGCAGCTTTCGGAGCAGATGGGCTTCACGCCGTTCCCGCACGAGGATGTTGCCAACCTTGTGGCTCAGTCGAACGATCAGCTTTATCTCTTCTCGAGCGATTATCCGCACGTGGAAGGCACCCGGGATCCGATCGCCCGCTTCGAGCGTTCCCTTGCTGAGGCAGATGAGGCCATCAAGACCGCCTTCTACACGGAGAACTTCCTGCGTCTCTGGCCTGAGGCGCGGGTCGCCGCCTGAGGCTTCAGTCTTCGTCGAGGTCAAAGAGGGCGGCGTTGCCGCCTCGAGCAGTCACGTTGTCCGTAAACGTGCGCTCCACCGCGAAGCGTTCCAGATAGTGCGGACCACCGGCCTTCGGGCCGGTGCCGGAGAGGCCCTGGCCGCCGAAGGGCTGAACGCCAACCACGGCGCCGATCATGTTCCGATTGATATAGGTGTTACCCGCGCGTACCCGGGCGTGTATGTCCGTGGCGAAGGCTGCGATCCGGCTGTGTATCCCCAGGGTCAGCCCGTAGCCCGTGCCGTTGATCTCATTGATCACACGATCAAGATCGGTTGGTTGGTAGCGCACTACGTGCAGGATGGGTCCGAAGACTTCGCCGGACAGGCGTGTGATTGAATCAATCTCGTAGGCGCGCGGTGCAAAGAAGCTGCCCCTTGCAGGAGGTGCCTCCAGGGCCGCGATGAGGCTGGCTTCCTCATCCATCCGATTTGCATGCACCTGGAGGCGGTCCCTTGCCGCCGTGTCGATCACCGGCCCGATGTCCGTCGCCAGATCCAGCGGATCACCCAACGTCAGTGCGGCCATGGCACCACGCAGCATCGCGAGCACTTTGTCGGCGATTGCCGCAGGCAGGTAAAGGACCCGCAGCGCCGAGCAGCGCTGTCCGGCGCTGCGAAAGGCGGAATCGATAACGTCGTCGACGAGCTGTTCGGGGAGGGCGGTGCTGTCTGCAATCATTACGTTCTGCCCCCCGGTTTCGGCGATGAAAGGCACAATGGGGCCCGTACGCGCGGCAAGCGTTTGATTGATCTGCCGGGCGGTCTCCGTAGAGCCTGTGAAGGCGATGCCGTTGATGCGATCGTCGGTCGTGAGTAAGGCTCCGATACGGGCGCCGTCACCCGGCAGCAGCTGCAGGGCATCCTCCGGAATCCCCGCTGCGTGGAGTAGGGTCACGGCTCTGCCTGCGACAAGCGGGGTCTGTTCGGCGGGCTTGGCAAGCACGCAGTTGCCCGCGGCGAGCGCCGCGCTCACCTGACCGAGAAAAATCGCCAGGGGAAAGTTCCAGGGGCTGATACAGGCGAAGGTACCGCGACCCTGAAAACTGAGCGTATTGGCTTCACCGGTGGGTCCCGGCAGCGTCCGCTCTGCGAAATGTTGCCGTGCCTGCCAGCTGTAGTAGCGAAGAAAGTCTGCGGCTTCCCTGAGCTCCGCGAGGGCGTCCGGCACGGTTCTTCCCGCCTCCGCACCCAGGAGATAGAGCAGTGCATCCCGGTCCGCCTCCAGAGCATCGGCCGCCGCCTCCAGGCAGGCCGCCCGCTCGCCCACCGGACGGGCTGCCCATCCGCTTTCCGCGGCTTTAGCCCGGTCTATGGCCGCACGTACCCTGCTCGCGTCAGCCTCACAGACCCTGCCGACGATGTGCTCGTTGTTCGCCGGGCTTCTGACAGGCAGCGCTTCGCCAGCGCCGCTGTTGTCTCCGGCGCTGAAGGTCTCTGCAGCCAGAGTCGCAAAACGTGCGTTCAGATGCTGGCGCAAACCGGGCACGGTCAGATCCAGTCCCGTTGAATTCTGCCTCGGCTCACCGGCGGC
>JBCDDI010000510.1:0-3096 GCA_039180365.1 Pseudomonadota bacterium | reverse complement strand
TGTGGTGATGCGCCGACGCCGATCAGTACCGCGCTGCTGGCGCGGAACGGAGCCTTGCTGCTCCTGGCGCTGCCCCATGAACCGGCTTCCGGTCCGCCGGATCTGCTGCACTGGGCGCTTGTTGCTGGGCTTGTGGCGATGCTGAGCCTCTTTTATTTGATCGTCGAGCAGCTGCTGGCGAATTCAGCCCGACTCACGGATAGCGCACTTTGACCAGCCTGCTCATCGCCCACGCTAGTGTCTGGCTGCTGATCGGCGGCCTCGCTGTGCTTGCGCTGATTCTTGCCCGGCAGTTGGCTGCTCTGGATGGTCAGGTTGCGCCTGCCGGTGCCCTTGCGGTGAATGAGGTTCTCGACCTTGGGGCGATGGGGCCGGTGATGGCCCTGGAAGCGCTCGATGGCAGTGCTGTTGCTGTTGGGGGCACGCGCGCGCGCAGCCAGCTGCTGCTTTTCCTGGCACCGGATTGCCCGATCAGCGCTTCCCTGGCGCCGGTGCTCGGCAGCCTGTCACGGACGGACCCCTGGCTGGACGTTGTCCTGATCAGCGATGGGGCCCGGGAAGATCATCAGTCTTTCTCCCGGCGGCCGGGTTTAGGGGGCTATCCTTACCTGCTCTCAGAAGCGTTGGGCCGCGCCTGCGGCGTAGGGAAGGTGCCTTATGCCGTACTCCTGGACGAGGCCGGGATGGTCGCCGGCTATGGCATCGTTAACTCGCGGGAACATCTGGAGAGCCTCTTCGAAGCGAAAGAAACCGGCGTGCCTTCGATTCAGGCGTTCATGGCGGACAGTCCGCTCTTTCACCGCGCAGACGGAAGCGCCTGATCAGGCCGAAAAGGCGCATCCCAGCTGCGGCTGTTACGAACCCGCGCTCAGCTGAGCGGCAGTGCCGTGGTTGATTTGATTCGCTCCATGGCAAAGCTTGAAGAGACGTCGTGAAGCGGGACGACGGAGATCAGTTTCTTGTAGACCCGGTCGTAGTCGGCGATGTCCCGGACGACGATCTTCAGCATGTAATCGACGTCGCCGCTCATACGATAGAACTCCACCACTTCCGGAATGGAGGCGACGCCTTCGCTGAAACGTTTCAGCCACTGATCGTTGTGTTCGTTGGTGCGGATACCGACGAATACGGTGACGTCCAGCGCCAGCTGTTCCTGGCTCAACAGGGCAACCCGTTTGCGGATGACGCCGCGCTCCTCAAGACGGCGAACGCGGCGCCAGCAGGCATTGGCTGAGAGACCAACCTGCTCGGCGAGCTCGGCGTTTGATTGGCCGGCGTCTTCCTGAAGGAGCGTAAGAAGTCGTCGGTCCAGGCGGTCAAGTTCTTCCAATTAACACTCCTTAAGCCAAAAATTATTGCCTATAGTGGCTTCTTTCCGGCAAATATTAGTCAATATTCGTCATGATACTGCAATAAAGTAGTGAGTGAGGCAACAACGCGACAACAAACAACAACGCAACGCTGTCGCAAGTCCCATCGAGGACCGATGCGGCGTTAGGCGTTAGAGGAGAGCACATGAGTCTGCTGGTGGTGCCCTTTTTTGAAGCTGTGACCCACACTTACAGCTACGTGGTCGTAGAACCGGGCAGCGGGACCTGCGCGGTCATCGATCCGGTGCTGGACTATGATCCAATGACTCGCCGTGCCGGAACGGCAAGTGCCGATGCCATTGTTGCGTTCGTAAAGTCCAACGGGCTGATCGTCGAGTGGCTGCTGGAAACGCACGTTCACGCTGATCATCTGTCCGCAGCCCGCTATCTGAAGAGTCGCTTTCTCTGCGCGCAGATAGGTATTGGTGCCGGTGTCCGGGATGTGCACCGGCTTGTTGACCCAGAGCTTACCCCGCCCACCTAAAGCTTCGATCGACTCTTTAAGGATGGTGATCCCATCGCCTTAGGTCACGCCCGCGGCCGGGTACTCGCGACTCCCGGTCACACGCCTGGCTGCGTCTGCTATCGCTTTGAGGATCTGCTGTTTGTCGGCGACACGCTGTTCATGCCTGATTCTGGCAGCGGGCGCTGCGATTTCCCTGGCGGTGATGCCGGAACCCTCTATGCTTCCGTCCAGCGTATCCTTGCCTTGCCGGACTGCACGCGACTGTTTGTCGGCCACGACTATGGCCCCAACGGACGGCCCGTTGCCTACCTGAGCACCGTGGCGGAACAGCGCGCCGAGAACATCCACTTCGGCGCAGGCGCCACGCAAGCCGCGTTTGTGCAGCAGCGGAAGGCGCGTGATGCGACCCTGAACGACCCCGCGTTGCTCGACCCTGCGGTGCGATTTAACCTCTCTGCAGGGAAGCTGGTTTTAGACGCGAGGCGCAACTGCCCGCAGGCTGCCTGAGGGACGGTGGAAAATGAGGGAGGGGCTCGTGAGATTTGCAGCCGCAGCCTTGGTGCTTTCCGGCATCACTGCCGCGATGGGCTGGGTACCCGAGCTTGCCGCCAGCGTAGGCGAGGCGTCTGTCCCTGAACTGGCTGGTATGGCTGAAGGGGCAGAGAGGGTAGAGAGGGTAGAGAGGGTAGAGAGCGCAGCGACGACACAACCCCCTGCTCCCCTGAGTGACCGGCTCCTGACGCTCGATGACGGTGTCAGCCTGGCCGGTGCTCTCAAGCCCGAAGCGCTCGCCGGGGCAGAACCGTTAATCATTGTTGATCTCCGCACGGCGGCGGAAGGTACTGCGGAAGAGGAGGCGGCCGCCGCTGCCGCAGGGCACCGCTATCATCCTCTGCCGGTGCCTGGTGCAGTGGTAGAGGCGGAAACGCTCGCGGCCCTCAAGCAGATTCTCGAGGATCCGGCGCGAGAACAACCGGTGGTCGTGCACTGTGCGTCCGGTAATCGGGCTGCTCTGCTTTATGGTGCGCTTGCTCTCGAGCGGGGTGAATCTTACGACTCAGTTGTGGAGAAACTCGATCCCATTCTGACCCGACAGGGCGCCATCGATGCGCTTGCGGCGGAGGCGGGCAAGCCGGGTGCGAAGCCTTAGCAGTCCGGTCATGGCAGGTGGCCCGGTGGGGCCGCTGGTCGCGGCGCGCGCGCTAGGGCCGCGCGATTATAGTGGGGATACCCCCCGTTGACAGCGTGGTGGGGGGCCCC
>JBCDDI010000509.1:0-3118 GCA_039180365.1 Pseudomonadota bacterium | reverse complement strand
GTGATATCGGGATTACCAAAGGCAGCAATGGCGTGGGCGCCAACAACGAGCCAAAGGAGCCCGAGCAACGACGCCGTTACGATCACTTTTCTGGACCAGGACCTCATGCGGCGGGGACCAGCAGGCTCACGCGGGTGCCGCTGCCTTTCGTCGAGGTGATGTCCAGGGGCCAGCCTTCCTGCTCGGCAACCGCGATCACCGTCGGTAGCCCAAGGCCGCTTCCGTCTGACTCCGCGCCGCGCTGCCGGAGGTGCGTGGCGGCTTCGAGTTCCTCCGGTGACATGCCTCTGCCGTTGTCATAGATCTCGATACGCAGCTGGTCCTCGCGAAAACGGCAGCCCAAGAGGATCTGCCTCGGTTTAGCGTGGGCGATGGCATTGCTCAGGATATTGGCGAGAGCCCGGGATAGCGCCAGGGGCGATACGTGCACCTTTGCCTTCGAGTCGAAGCGGCGGATCTCAATATCCTGTTCCGCGGCATCCTGCTCGAACATCGAGGCGATGGTTTTGAGCAGCAGAGACACGCTGACGGTCTCTCTACCCGCATTGTCCCGTTCGAGTTCAGCGCTTGTGCCATCGGTGCCGTCGATCCCGTCATTGCCCAGCTCCAGGTAGGTGCTGGCCAGCTGGTCGAGGTAGTTCACGGCGTCATGGATGCGTTCATTCTGCTGACTGGTCACTTCGCTGCGGTGCGCATCGATGGCGTGGCGCAGTGCGGCAATCGGTTGTTTGAGGTCGTGGGACGCGGCGGCAAGCTGCCGTGACCGGGAACTCGCGAGCGCCTGAGCCTCGGCGTACGCCCGCTCTGACCGCTCCCGGGCGAGTTCGGCTTCGGCGGCTTCCCGGGCCGCGATCTCCGCCTGACGGGTTGCTTCCTGACGGGCGCGCTTCTGGTCCAGGATCGCGATCCCGGTGAAGGAGAAGAGATGGGCAACGTGCAGCACCAGGACCAGTCGGTTTGCGAAGTCGAGCGTCGGGCGATCAAAGCCAGGCCCGAGGAAGTGAAAACTATAGAGCGCAACGGCGAAGGCAATGGTGGCAACGGGCCAGATGAGCGCGAGCCGGTGTTGCTCCGGGGTGATCTCTGTCCAGGTGAGGGGCGGGAAAATCTGCGCCAGCGCCACCAGCAGCAACAGGGTGTTCAGGGTGGCGTAGAGAGGGACCGGGCTGTCGAGGAGGTAATAGCCTGGGATAAGCGCCAGGCCGAGCAAGGCAAAAGATCGGTAGAGGGGTTTGAGCCCGGCGAGCCAGTGGCTCGCTTCGATTCGATAGGCCGTGTGAAAAAAGCCGAAGCCTGCAGTGACGCTACCAATGAACAGCGGGCCGTAGGCCATCATCCAGCGATCACCGTCGAAGAGCACGGACAGCGTGCCGTCCAGGGAGGCGACGAGGACCATCAGCAGCAGGCCGTACACCGAGTACGTCAACCAGGTGTATTCCTTCAGGAGCACCATGGCGACGGAATAAAAAACAAGGGCGCTGAAGAAGAAGGTGTAGAAAACGATGTCCCAGGTCGAGAGAGCCGCGGGGACCACGGGGGCCTGGGCCAACACGATCGGGCTTGCCAGGAGCAGCACAATCGCGCCAGAAATCTGGGCGATTGCCTTGGGCCTGAGCATGAGATTAGTCTTCTGTGGTCGCATCATCGAGTGAGTCGTTGTTGACTCGATACAGCGTTGTTATTGCCGACGATCATCAGATTGTACGTGATGGTCTGAGAGATACCCTGACCGCCGCAGAACCCCGCTTGAGCGCGGAATTCGACATCGTCGCCGTTGCCGAAAATGGCCTCGAGGCGCTGGCAGCCGTAAAGAAGTTCAAACCCGACCTGCTCCTGCTCGACGTTTCCATGCCCCTAGCCTCCGGTGCGGAGATCTTGAACGACGTCCGCCGCTGGAGCCCTGACTCGCGCGTTGTCGTCTTCACCGGCGTTGTCGCACCGGGGCTCCTGGCAACGATGGTGGAAAGCGGTGTTAACGGAATCTTCAGCAAGGCGGGTCCGCCCGAGGCCCTCGTTCGCCAGCTGCCCATGCTGCTCGAGGGCGGGCACCACGTTGCGCCGGAACTCGTGGCTGTCATCGAGAAAGGCAAGCGGGCCGTGGAGTTGACCGACCGCGAACGGCAAACGCTGAATCTCATCATCTCCGGTAAATCCAATAAAGAGATGGCGCGGCTGCTCAATATCAGCCCGAAGACCGTGGATAAACATCGATCGTCCCTGATGGCCAAGCTGGAGGTGCACTCCATCGCGCAGCTCATGGCGCTTGCCTTGCGGGACGGGCTTATTGATCCCTTCATCGATAACGGGTAGGTCGGGGACAGTGTGCCAGTATAGGAGGCACCGCTTGCGCGGCTTATGGGGTAGATGCCCCATTTCCCGGTTTTATCGATGACCACCCGGTGACCGGTGCTGAACGGTTCCAGACGGTGGGTTTCCGTAACTTGAACGGCGCCGATCGCAGTCTAGAGTACCTTCAGGAACGCGATAATCTGAGCAACTTCTTCCTCGGTGAGGTCGAGCGGTGGCAGCTCGTGACCGGACTCCGTTTGCTCGGGGGGGTCAAGATAAAAGGCCATGACCTCGTCAAGCGTGTTGAAGCGACCGTCGTGAAAGTAGGGGGCGGTAGCGGCGACGTTGCGCAGTGTCGGGACCTTAAATGCGCCCGTCAGGTTCATGGGCATCTGGGTTCTCGGTACGAACTGCAGATGGTGACAGTCTTCAGGGCCAGCATCGCTGAAACTGCCATCGCAGCGGAACGGGTCGTACCAGACTGCTTGCAGGCCGAGCATCCGGCCGAAATCCTCTTCTCCGCTGGGGCCCGTGCCCGTGCCGACGTTATGGAAGCCGCCGTTTGAGTAGAGTGGCCCGTTGTGGCAGCGAAGGCATTGGGTTTTTCCCGCGTCCAGGAAGAGCTTCAGGCCGGCCAGCTCCGATTCGCTCAAGGTAGACGTTTCCTTAGACGCAATCATCTGATCGACCGCGTTGGGTTCGAAGTTCAGGGTGGCCTGGTAGGCAGCGAGAGCTTTTCCGATTGTCGCGAAGTGCTCGTTGATTTCGTTCCGGGTAGTTGCCGCGAGTCGGTGCCACTCGTTTTGCGCGTCAGCGCTGCCGAAGGGGC
>JBCDDI010000508.1:0-3132 GCA_039180365.1 Pseudomonadota bacterium | reverse complement strand
TGCCGGAGGTCTCCGTGGTGATAGCTGTCCCGGCCTGGTTCCCGGGCTTCCAGTGTGGATTCTGCTGTCACAGCGACTCCTGACCTTACGGCTTCCTTCGATCCGACGCGGGACTACCCGATGACCAGCTGACGGCCCCGTGAAGGAAGCACTTTATCCGATGTTGACGAAGTCTACATTAATGACTAATGTAGACACTGTCTACAACGTGCTAGCTACAGAACACGATCCAGAAGAGCCGTTCCCGGGGAGAACACATGGACACCACAGTAAACCGCTGGCTGACAGCGCTTTTTCAGCATTCGGAACGCTGGGGCATGCTCTGGTTTGGCCTCATCTTCTGGGGCAGCGTCATCAACGCTCTGGGCCTCAAACTGATGCCTGGCGCGGACCCTGCCCTCCTGGCCTGGGCCGCCTATGCCACAGGTCTCGCCATCGGCGCCTTCGCCAAGGCCCGGGGAGGTTGGCTGTGAGCGCCGTCGCAGCGGAAGCCATAGCACTGGAGGACGGTCCAGATCTCTCTGTTGAAGCCGAACGTGTTGTCGCCCGGCAGTTCATGGGGCGGATCCAATGGGAGGCCATCGCAATCGGCCTCGGCCAGTGTGCGGTGTGGTTTCTGAACTGGGCCCTGGTGCTCACGTGTACCATTCCTCTCTGGACCGGTTTCCTGATCGCCACGGTCTGCGCAAGCCTAGCCTATCTCCCGAGCCACGAAGGCCAGCACGGCAACATCTCCGGTCGTCAGAAGCAGTGGAAGTGGCTCGACAGCTTCGTCGGCCACATCACGCTGATTCCCCTGGCAAGCTCCCATGAGGTGCTCCGGGTCACTCACATGAAGCATCACGCCTACACGAACGATCCAGCCCTCGACGTGGATTACGCCACCAAGGGCGATCACTGGTGGAACGCCGCGCTCGGCGTGCACAGGAGCTATGCCAGCGGGGGCGACGAGGGCAGCGCCATCAGCACGCACGCAGAGCGTGATCCCGCCTTCGCCAGGGGTCTCGAGCACGGCGTGCCGATAATGAAGCTCTATTCCCTGATCCGTCTGGTGATGGTCTTCTTCTTTCCGCTGGAAACGCTGTTTCTCTGGTGGTTGCCGGAGAAAATCGGCTTCTCCTATCTCGCCGTCTTCTTCTCCTGGCTGCCCCATCACCCGATGGAGGCAACGGGCCGCTACCGGGACACGCGCTTCTGGCAGATCCGCCTGCCCCGGTACCTGGATCAATCCATGCAGACCCACGTGATCCATCACCTTTATCCAGGCATTCCCCATTTCGATGAACCGAAGGCCATGGAGGCCCTGAAGCCCTTTATGGTTGCTCGAGGGGTGCCAGGGGCTGAGGAGATTCCGGAGCGCGTGCGCTTTAACCCGCTCATCAAGCGCTGAGCGACCACCGACGACCAGGGAGGCGAGATCATGCAGCAGGAACAGGAAGTCATTATTCTGAAAGAGCTGCTCAGTCAGCTCGACGAGGGTCGCAACGTGGACGCCGGTGTCCGCTACCGGGTGCCCACGGACAGCTATGTCGACGCCGAACTCGCAGCGCAGGAATGGTCCAGCTTTTTTCAGGGCCATCCGCAGTTCATCGGTCTGTCGGGAGACCTTCCGGAGTCCGGTAGCTACTTCACTGTTGACGATTTCGGCACGCCGCTGCTTGCTACTCGCGATGACCACGGCCGCTTCCGGGCGTTTCTGAACGCCTGCAGACACCGCGGCGTGCGGGTTGCGAACGAATCGCGCGGTGAGGCCCGGCGCTTCATGTGCCCCTTCCACAGCTGGACCTACGCCAACGATGGCGCCCTGGTGGGCGTGCCGCGGGAGGCCGACTTCGGGCCGGTTGAGAAGGGCTGCAACGGCCTGATCGAACTGCCAGCGGAAGAGCACCTGGGAATGCTCTGGGTACACCCTCAGCAGGATGGCGTCCTCGACGTTGCAAGCCTCATCGGCGAACTCGGACCGGAACTCGAAAGCTGGGACGCAGGCCGCATGGTTTACCGGGGCGAATCAACGATCGAGAAAGATCTGAACTGGAAGCTCGCCAACGATACCTTCGGCGAAACCTACCACTTCTCCAGGCTGCACAAGGATACCCTCGGACAGATCTTCTACGGCGACGCGCTCTCCTACGAAACCTTCGAGCGCAACCATCGCTTTGTTTTCGCCTCGAAAGGCATCGACGCGCTGCGCGAACTTCCGGAGACCGAATGGACGACTGACAATACGGCCAACGTCCTCTACTTCATGTTCCCGAACGTGCAGTTCAACGTCTCACGGGATGCCATGCTGGTCATCAAAATCTATCCGATCGCTGGCAACCCGGGCCGCTCCCTGACGCGGATTGGCTATTACTACAGCCCGGAAGCCATCGCGGCCATGGAAGCGGCGAATGCTGCCGGTGAGCGCGTCATCGGCGCGGACAACGTGTACGAATATGACGAGCGCAACGACGGCGCCGCCTTCAGCCTGGAAGCGTCCATGGAAGTCTTCAACAGCACCATCGAGATGGAAGACTACCTGATGGGTGAAACCACTCAGCAGGCCGCTGAAAACGGCACCCTCAAGCACCTGACGTTCGGTCGCAACGAACCCGCCCTGCACCATTACCACAACACCTTCCGGGCGGCATTGAAACTGCCGCCGCTGGAGCGCCTGGATTGATTCAGGCGCCGTGAGTATCGCGTCAGGCGCCCATCTTCAGGGCGCCGAGAAAGTCCCGCTTGCCAAGGTCGACGCCGCGGGCCCGGAGAATGTCGTAAGCCGTGGTCGAGTGAAAATAAAAGTTCGGCAGAGAGAAGGAGAGCGCAAAGTTCTCCACGGTGAAGGGAATCTCGTTGCCGCCGATTTTGAAGACCATGCTTTTCCCGGGCAGCGCGTTCACTTCATCGGCATTCATGCCTTTGAGCGCCTCGAGCGTCTCCGCCGTCATGGCCTGGAGACCGGCGTAGTCAATCTGCGGATAGTCCGGCGGCACAAATTCTCCGGAGCGCATACCGTTTAAGGCTTCCAGGGAATGATGGGTGATGCAGACAACCTGGAAATGCAGCGTCGCCATGTCATCGTGCAGGCGAGCGGTCACCAGCTCGTCTGTGGGAATGCCCTGCGCGTCGCAGAACGCTGCACCCTTCGCG
>JBCDDI010000507.1:0-3134 GCA_039180365.1 Pseudomonadota bacterium | reverse complement strand
TGACGGCCTGGATGGGTCGCATGTCGGCTTTCGGCCACGGCGACGTCACCGAGTCGACCGGTGAAGATGCCCTCGCCCACGCCGCCGCTGAAAGCCCCGTTGCCCCCAGCCTTACCGCGCTGGCACTGCCTGGCATCAGCGTTGGAGACCCCGTCACCGTCACACCAACGGACTATGGCCGGATTCCCGTAGCGGGCGCCCTCGTTGCCGCGTCCAGCGAAGAGGTGGTCATTGCCCGGGAAACACCGGAGACGGGCGCCGTCATGACCCACTTCCCGCTCATCGGCTTCGACGTCAGCGCTGCCTGAAGATGCTTGAGCGTTTTCTCGTCCCGGAAGCGGACCGTGTCCACGTGGCCGAGGCCGATGTCCGGGCGGCCACCCAGGCGATTTTCGAGAAGATGGGCCTGCCGCCGGAGGATGCCGCGCTCGCCACGGATGTTCTGATTACCAGCGACCTCCGCGGCTGCGAAAGCCACGGCGCCTCGAACATGCTGCGCAACTACGTGCGCATGTACGGCACGGGATTTCTGAAGCCGGAACCAGACGTTCGCGTTCTGCGGGAATCACCGGTGAGCGCAAGCCTAGATGCCGATAGCGGCCTCGGCATTCAGGTGGGCCCGAAGGCCATGCAGCTGGCCATCGACAAAGCAGCTACCAGCGGTATCGGCGCCGTCACCGTGGCGAACGGCGGCCACTTCGGCATGCTTGCCTACTATGCGCTCATGGCGCTTCCGCACGACATGATCGGCGTGGCCATGGTCGCCGCCGGTGGGCATCTGCAGGTGCCCCTCTGGGGCACGGAGCCACTCTTTGGTACTCACCCCATCGCCTGGTCGGCACCCAGTGTCGAGCATCCGCCTTTCGTTTTTGATGTGGCCACTACGCAGGTTGCGGCAAACAAGCTCATGCTCACCCGACGCATCGGCTCACAGCTCGAGCCGGGTTGGATTACGGGCCTCGACGGTGAGCCGATCCTTGAAGCGGTGGATTCCCCGGACTATGGGGGTTTCCTCATGCTGCCCTTCGGCGGCACCCGGGAGAATGGCGGCCACAAGGGTTACGGCTTCGCCACCATCGTCGACATCATGGCGGGGATCCTGGCGAGCAACCGCCCAGGGCACCTGGCGGAGCCCGGGAAACACTCGCTGTTTGTCATGGCCATTCAGATCGAAGCGTTCATGGACGCGAGCGAATTCAAAGCAGACATGGACCAGCTCCTCGGGCGTATCGCTGCCATGGCACCGATCGCTCGCCAGGAACGCGTCTACTACGCCGGCCTCCTCGAGCATGAGGAAACGAAACGGCGCAAAACCTCCGGCATTCCCTACCACCGGGAAGTTGTGGACTGGTACAACGAAACGGCCGTAGAACTCGGCCTCGACTATCACCTGCCCTGAACGATCAAGGTCCTTCGGACGCGGTCACTCAGGACTGGGGAGGAGCACAGCAATGGAACTCTACGACGCCATGTCGACGCTGCGTGCAGTGCGGCGCCTGAAACCGGATCCGATTCCCGAAGCCGTCCTGGAACGGGTGTTCACGGCCGCCACCTGGGCGCCCACCGGCGGTAATCATCAGGGCTGGCGGATTGTTGCGGTTCAGGATCCAGCAAAGAAACAGGCCCTCGAAGATCTCTACCGGCCGCATTGGGAAGGCTACGTTCCTGCCTATGAAGTGCAGATGGAACACATGGCCGAGGAAGCCCGTGGCAAGTCTGCTCGAACCCTGGCAGCCGGTACCTATCTCGCCAACCACCTTCACGAAGCGCCGGTGATTGCCGTGTTCTGCTTCAATCCCGATCGCATGACGATTACCGACGCCGGCCTAGACCGGCCAAGCGTTGTCGGCGGCGGCTCCGTCTATCCGGCCGTGCAGAATCTGCTGCTCGCCTGCCGGAGCGAAGGGCTCGGCTGCGTGTTAACCACACTGCTCTGTCTCGAGGAAGAGAGCGTCCGGCCGCTCCTCGGCATTCCCGAGGGTTGGTACACCTGCGCCCACGTGCCGATCGGCTACCCGGTCGGCGGCGGCCACGGCCCCATCTACCGCAAGGGCGTGGACAGGATGGTCAGCTGGGACAGCTTCGACGCCTGACCAGAGCCTAAAACCGGGGGATTAATTCCTGCCTCGAGGCGATGTTGCCGGCCAGGTCTTCCGGCAACCACCAGCTCGGCTTCAGGGTCCGCGCCGAAAATACCTGCTCGGCCTGATCCCGGAAGTGCGGGGAGTCGGGCCGGTCCGATTGCCCCACGGGCAGATAGGCCCAGCTCTGGATCGGTTTCGACAACACGACAATCTGCGTTGAAGTCTGACCGCGGTTGCCGTAGCGCTGGAAGCTATCGTCGGCTTTGGCGTAGCCCATGGATCGGAGGGTCGTCAGCCCAAGATGATCGCCGCCGCCACCGCCAACAGGCCAACTCACGCCGTCGCGGCCAACGCGAAAGACACGACCCCATGGTTCGTTCAGGTTGCCGAGCTCGGTCTTCATGCGCGCGAGACCGCTCACCCAGGCATCGCGGGCAAGGGTGAGCTCCGTTTCCGTGAGCGCGAGCGCCTGAGGTGCACGGCCTTCGACAATGGCGTAATGATCGTCCACCTTTTCCCGTAGCGCGGGACCGCCTTGGGCGTCGTGCAGCGCCGAACGCCAGTAGTAGTACTTGAGGGCTGCCGTGCTGTCCCGGGTCAGCTGCCCGTCCCAAGCCAGCAGCTCGCTGAGCGCAGCGGATTCCGGTGCACCAGCATTGCGCAACACCTCAAGCCAGCGCTCATAGCCAAAAGGCTGGGTATCTACGGCATAAGCGAGCGCTTCCTCAACGGTAACGTCCGCATCGGCACTGAGCAGTTCCACGGCCCGGGCGCCGCGCTGATTGGTCCAGCCGGCAAAGGCGCTACCGTGAGCAGCGCTTGAGTAGAGGTAATCGGCTTGCGCATCGAGGCGGAAAGGCGAGCCCGGGATCATGGCATCCGGCGGGATGTTGCAGTTCTGCAGCCAGCCGGATTCCGGATTCAGCGCCTGCAGGTGATCTTCCGCGGGATGGATTCCCTGCCACTCACTGGCCGAGGTGCTGCCGTCCACGGGCTTTGACCAGTCGTAACCCGACGGGCGGACGGGCACCCGGCCCGTCCGCTGGTAGT
>JBCDDI010000506.1:0-3138 GCA_039180365.1 Pseudomonadota bacterium | reverse complement strand
GACCCAGCCAGTGCCAGAGCTCAGTCTGAAAGAGGCTCTACCCGCGGAGTTTCTGGCATTTGTACGCTTCTATGAATATGCGACTGATTGCTCCGAACAGGGCTGGGCCGAATTCTGGTCTATGGGTTATGACCCGGCGACCCACATGACCATGAGCCTGCTTGTGGAGGTAGGCGCACCAGCTTTCGCCCACTATCTAAAGAGCGTCCGATTCCTGGATGGCTCACTGGCGGTGCTGCGGGGCCTCAAGGATATCTACCGATTCGAGACCAGCCCTGGCTACCCAGCACGACCGGCTCCTGCTGGCTGGCAATGGCTCTGGCAGGACGACACGGAAACGCTCTGCCTGGACCCGGTAGAAGTGCACCACACGTTGAGCCCCGCTTCGATCTGTTTGCCTTACCTGACCGAGTTGATTGAGAAATCATAGGCTGAAAGACGCTGCTATGACGACCAACACAAACAGCCAGTGGCTGGATAAATTCGAAAAACAGGAATGGGTGGAACTACTCAAGCCACTCCTCGCGGAATCAAAGGAGGAGTACAGCTACGCAGATCACAGGGAGTTTCAGAAAGCGATTCTGACGCTAAGTAGGGACACTAACTTTCGACCGTCACTAAACGACGGGATTACGCTGATTCAGCTCATCGGCACGGACATCGAAATCGGCGGCAGGCGCGAAGACCATTTCTCGGAAGTGGCCATCTACCTCGAAAACTTCCACCATCCGAAGTTCATCGAGGCTATCGAGACCCAGTACGCAACCTGCCCGGTAAATCAGCGTGCGGGGCTGATTTGTGTGCTGGCCTGTCAAGATCCCGAACCGGCAGCAAAGGCACTAAATCGACTCATTGAGGCCCACGGGTTCCCGCGGGCATACCCTCGCGTTGTTTCAACGCTCAGCCGTCGCACGGAAGTACTCCACTATTACGTCCGCGCCTTCGTAGAAGCCCCCGGCCGCAACATTGGCGACGCGGTGAACCTCATCAATCTGGCGGTGGACCGTGAGCATCTCGACCCGGGCCAGCTAAACGCTCTAGCCTCATTGGTTGAGGCCAGAGCGAAGAAACTCATCGCCGAGGTCCGCGAGCAGCAGGCGGCAGCTCGCGGGCAATGGCAAAGCGACGAAAAATACTTCTACCTGCGTAGCGATTTAGGGGCTTACCTGGACCTGGTCGGGATCATCCCGAGCGCCAGCACGTCTATCGTCCGGGACGCACTCGATCTGGAAGATCCACTGATTGCGCTCTTCCTGGTGACCGCCCTTACGACAAAGGGGGAGGCCGTTCCGGCGAGTGTTATTCACAGGGCCGCTCAGTCTTACGAGACGCTTACGGGACTGTACAGAAATCTCAGAAGAGCCCGTCAACTGCACCTGTTTCCTAAGGAACGCGAAACCTTCGAACACTTCGCGGCGGCAGAGATGGTGCAGTGGCTGCTTTACCCGTCTGAGCTTGGCGAAGAGCCGAAAGCGATCGAATTGATGATGCAGGTGGACGGGACAGGAGAGAACGGCGAGGCGGAACGCTGGTGCCTGTGGAGATTCACCGATCACGATGGCGCCACCTATGCCGGCATATCGGGCCCCTACGCAAAACAAGCGGTCGAAGAGCCCTCGCCAGACACAGTCCATTCGAACAACGTCTTCTCGAACTTCACGCCGTGGGAAGAGGCAACCGCCGAGGAACACCTGAGCTCCGTACTGGAAACGCTTCGCAACTGGCGTACCCAGTGGTGCGGTCCCAGCCGGATGCCTCCTTCGTGACACTAATGCCAGCGGGACAGCGCGCCCATTCCCCTGCTCGCGCTCGCGCAGCCGAGGCAATTTGAGCAGCTTTATTTCCTTTAAGCCCGCGCACTCTTAGGGACTTTGTCAGCCGCGGTGCGGAAATGTGCGCCGGTTCCCAGGTCCCTGGAATCGCTTTCAGATAATGAGGCCTTCCACCGCAACGCAGGGCTGGCCATGGAAGCCCAGCAGGGTCCCGGCACCTCCCCTAACAGCGACGACGAATTCTTCAGGGTCCGCACGCTGGGTCTGCGTGATCCAGAGGCGCAGCAGAGTGACGTCGCCAAAGCCCTGGCTGCAGCCTTCAAGATTCCGGAGGACCAAGCGCTTCAGGTGATCCGTGGCAGCGCAGTGGTCGCCAAACGCGCACCGCACGATAAGGCACTGCGTTTGAAGAAAACGCTGCTCAAACTGGGCGTCCATGCACGAGTTGAGAAACTCACGGCGACAACGGAACAGGCACGCGACCGAAAGGCCGAGACCGGCCTGAAGAACTTCATCGCGACCGTAAACCGCAGCTCAAACCAGGTGCAACGCTCGAGCACCTATCGCTACTGGGCACTCGCCGCGGCGTCCGCTGCCGTTGTTGCTCCGCTGCTCTACCTCAGCATGATCATTGGCGTCATTCTCGGTCTCTTCGGCTATGTCTCCTGGGTTCCGGGTCCGCGAAATTTCATCACGCTCATCGCCTATGTCACACCTATCGTGATTGCCCTGGTGGTTTTTGTTTTTCTCGTGCGCCCGTTCTTCACGCGCTACACGGATCCACCCCGTATCGAAGTTTCACGACAGAACGCCCCCGGCCTCTTTGCGCTGGCGCGACAGGTGAGCATCTGTGTGGGCACACCGGAGCCGCAGGCGATCTACATCGACAATCAGGTGAATGCGAGCGTGTCTCCGACCGGCGGCCTGGGCTCGCTGGCGCAGCAGAAGCTCGAGCTCACCGTCGGCATGCCGCTGGTCTACGGGATGAACGCCCGGGAACTGGCGAGCGTCATCGCCCACGAATTTGGCCACTTCAGTCAGCCCGTAGAAATGTTCTCCGGCGCCGCCGTTAACACCGTTAACGGCTGGATGGCGCGCTGCGCCTGGTACGAAGATCCCTGGGAGACGCGCCTGGCCCGCTGGCGTGAACTCGACTGGAGTGTTGCCCTTGTGGCCCAGTGTGCCCTCTGGTCCATCAGCGGCGTCCGCTATCTCATGCGCGGACTGCTGGCCTTGAACACACGCATCACCCGACGTCTTTCGCAGGAAATGGAATTCAACGCAGACGATCATGCGGTTCACGTGATCGGCTCGCAGGCCTTCGTCGACTCCTCGAACAGCATTCGCGAACTGCTCGCCGCCCAGG
>JBCDDI010000505.1:0-3138 GCA_039180365.1 Pseudomonadota bacterium | reverse complement strand
GCGAGCGCAATTTCCCGTTGCGCCTGAGCGATGCGGGTCAGTGAATCCATGAGCAGCAGCACGTGGTAACCCTGGTCACGAAAGTATTCGGCAACGCTGGTGGCAATCAGCGCCCCGTGAATGCGCATGAGCGGTGGATGATCGGATGGCGTCGCCACAACGACAGAACGGGCCATCCCCGCTTCTCCCAGCGAGTTGTCCACGAACTCCTGAACCTCCCGTCCCCGTTCTCCAACAAGTCCCACCACGACAATGTCGGCTGCCGTATGCCGCGTCATCATGCCGAGGAGCACACTTTTCCCCACGCCTGAGCCGGCAAAAAGCCCGACGCGTTGCCCGCGGCCCAGGGACAGCAGCGCATTGATAGAACGCACGCCAACGTCCAGGGGAGCATCAATGGGCTGCCTGGCGAGGGGATTAACCGGAGCCGCATGGAGCGCCACCCGATCCTGGCCATCGATGGGTCCGCGCCCGTCTATGGGCTGGCCAGAGCCATCGATGATCCGGCCCAGCAGGCCTGGACCGACTCGGACTTCGGCTCCCTTCAGGCGCGGTACCACCCGGGCGTTGCTTGCCATGCCGCGGATGTGGCCTGTCGGCATGAGATAGATTCTGTCGTCGGCGAAGCCAACCACTTCGGCATCAATTCGTGAGCCGTCAGGGCGGATCACTTCACAGTAAGAGCCAATGGGCGCCTCGCAGCCCACGGCCTCCAGGGTCAAACCGACCATACGCCGGAGGGCACCCTCCACCACCAGGCGCCCCGCCTCGTCCACGGCTTCCTCCTTGAGCTTCAGCCGCTGGGCCCAGAGGGCGTTTCGCGAAGGGGCGTCTATCTCAAGCATCTGATTCCCGCTCATCGCCCACGAGGGTGGCAAGGATCGTTTCCAGGCGCTTCTCAATCCGGGCGTCAATCTGCGACGTTTCTGTGGTGACCTGGAGGCCACCGCGGGTCAGCACCGGATCTTCAACGATGCGCCAGGCCACTTCGCCTTCACCGTCGCCGAAGGCGTTCCGGACAACGGCCGCATCCTCCGGATGCAGATGCACTTCCACCTGCCGGGAGGCCACCGGCAGCAGTCCGATAGTCTCCCGCACGACCCCGATGATCTGGCCGGGATCGGTTTTCAGTTCCCTGCGGATAATCTGTCGGGCAACCCGAACGGCAAGATCCACAAGCGCCTGCTCCACCGCATCATCGAGTTCCCGGAAGGGTTCCGCGAGCGCATCAAAGCAGCGGCCGAGGGCTTCCGCGTCAGCCTGCAGGGCTTTAAGACCCTCCTGGCGCCCTGCTTCGAGGCCCTGCGCAAAAGCCTCTTCATAAGCGGCCTGCTGCAGCGCCTCAAGGCGGTCAACGGTCATGGGTCTCGCCCCTGCCGTAGAGCCGCCCCCGGGACCCGTCGCCGTCTGGCTGCCTACGTCCGGAGCCACCCAGCGAACGGCCGGTTCCCGGAGAATCCGGGATTCGTCAGACATACTCCTCGCCCGTATCGCCTAAGGCGATCTTGCCTTCGTCGGAGAGTCGGAGCGCTCGCTCGAGAATCTCTTTCTGCGCTTCCTCAACGTCGGATAATTTGACCGGACCGCGGGCTTCCATGTCTTCCTGGAGAATGGCCGCGGCCCGCTGGGACATGTTCGAAAGGATCTTCTCCTGCGTCGCCGGGTCGGCGCCTTTCAAGGCCACCCCGAGCTGGTCGCTGGAGATTTCCCGCAGCAGCATCTGCATATCGCGATCGTCGAGCTCCGCCAGCGACTCGAAGACAAACATGAGTTCCTGAATCTGCATGCCGAGCTCGTCATCGATGGCTTTGATCTTGGCGATCACATCGGCCTCAAACTCAGAACCCAGCTTATTCAGGATGTCCGCCGCTGCGCGCTTGCCGCCCATGGCCTGCGCCTGATCGCCCCGCTTCTGGGCGATGCGCTTTTCCATAATCTCGTCGAGCTCCATGAGCGCCGAATGACGGATACCGTCGAGATTGGCAATACGAATCAGAATGTCGCTGTGCTTCTCCGGCTGCAGACGCCGGAGCACCTGAGCGGCGCGCTCATGACTGAGGTGCGAGAGCACCACGGCAACCACCTGAGGATGCTCTTCCAGCAGCAGATCGGCCACGACAACCGGATCCGTCCACTTCAGGGTCTCAAGACCTTTGGTGTTGCGACCCTGCAGGATCCGCTCAATGAATTCGTTGGCCCGATCGGCCCCCAGGGCGTTCGCAAGCACCGTGCGCAGAAACTGCTGACTGCCGATGCCAAGGGACGTGTATTCCTGGATGTCCGTGGCGAAGTGCTCTATCACGGCGTCTACCTGCTCCCGGGAGACGTTGCCGATTTCAGCCATGGCCTGGCCGACGTGCTGCACCTCCTGCGGGTTGATGTACCGGAGCACCTCGGAGGCGGCTTCTTCACCCAGGGTCATCAGCAGAATAGCCGCCCGGTTTTTACCGGAGAGCCCCTCGGCGGGATCACTCATCAGCCGCTACCCAGTCCTTGACCACCTGAGCGATCCGTTTCGGGTCGTTACTCGCCATGTTCTGCGCGATCTGCATCGGGTCTTCTCGAGGCATCAGCTGCATGGGCGCCATCCCCGCGCCGCCTTCGAGCAGCGGCGCACTGGACGCCGGTGGCGGTGGCTGCAGCAGGTTCTGCACCAGCGGACGCAGGACGAACATGACCAGAGCGAGCACCACAACCGTGCCCACCACCAGCTTGCCCGCATCCATGACCCAGGGCTGCTCCCAGAGCGCCGGTGGTTCTCCTTCTGCCAGCGGCGGTGGTGTCTGGAACGGCGCATTCACCAGATTCAGCGAATCGCCGCGGGCCTCATTGAAACCAACGGCCTCCCGGATCAGAGCCTCTATTTCTGCAAGCTGCTCCTCGGCCAACGGCACTGGTTCCGCATTCCGTTCCCCGGCCGGCGGCAAATAGTCGAGCACTACGGCCACGGATAATCGTTCAATGCGTCCCTTTGGCGCCCGCTTACGGCTGATGGTCCGATCGACCTCGTAGTTAAGAACCGAATCCCGGGCCGTACTTCGAGGCGGTTCTGGCGCGGCATCGCCCGCGGCGAGAGCTGGGTCTACGGCACCGTCCGCAGCCGGGGGAGCCCCGAGGGCATTCACCGGTGGCTGGTTC
>JBCDDI010000504.1:0-3148 GCA_039180365.1 Pseudomonadota bacterium | reverse complement strand
TCGACATCATCTTCAGCCGCTGCCGACATTGCAGCCATCGCCATCGCCGCCGCACACAGCGCGACAAGCAGGCGCGACAGACGCACCACGCGTGAATCAACCATAGAGGTCTCCCGGTCCCGTTTTGACTTTGTTCCCCGTGCACCCGCCGACATCGAACTGACGGCACACACCGGCCGAGTTGCTCGGCCGTGAACTCAGGGTCGCGAACTGGTATTTCCCGGTGATTCCAGTTCGGTGAAGCAGGAGTGAAAGTTCCGTTGCAAAAACATGTACGCGCCCCTTCCGGCACGCTCTCTCGACCTGGGAATACCCCGCTCCGTACGCGAGGAATAGAGGACTTTCCTGGTCTGATCAGGGAAAAACACGGGGGGCCGACGAAACGCCGCGTATCCGGTACACTAGTGGGCTGAAGAACGCCCGCTCCGATCTCTTCCGGTCATCCACGCTTAGTGCTATCCGTCGGTCGTCGGTTTTCGCTTCTTAAAATTGTGCCGCTGCAGCGAAGGGATTCTCGCGGGCCAAGGCAGCAGATCTCACTAACAGACGGAATGAAAGTACTCAGATGAAACTCTATGTCGGCAACCTCCCCTGGAGCACCACAGACGAAGAACTCCAGCAGATGTTCGCGGCGATCGGCCCCGTTGACTCTGCCCGCGTGATCACTGACCGCGAAACGGGCCGCTCCCGCGGTTTCGGCTTCGTAGAAATGCAGGATGGCCAGCGTGCTATCGACGAACTGAACGGCACCGATGTCGGCGGCAGGGCGCTGCGCGTCAACGAAGCCAACGATCAGGGTCGTGGCGGCCCCCGCCGCTGAGGTAGCAGCTGATCATGGCAAGCAATTCCAAACCTTCCGAGCCGTCGAGCCGCGAACGTCGCAAGACTCTCGCTGACGACGTACAGGCGTTTCTGGACGCCGGGAACAAGATCGAGCAGGTGCCGACGGGCGTCAGCGGTCAGGACAACCTGGGCCGTTCCAAGCAGATTGTTATCAGCCGCAATCGGAAGCGCTGAATCCCCAGCGCTTTCTTTAGAGCCGGGACAACACCCAGGGGCGTCGATAGTCTGGCGTTAACAGCGCATTGGCCTGGCGGTTGCCCGCAAAGCGGTTCCGGCTCGCGTCCCAATTGAGCGTCTCCCCCGTGCGTAGCGCAATGTTGCCGAGGTGTGCGTTCACCGCTGCCAGGCTCGCCGTGCGCACATCACAGCGTGGCGTCGCCCGGGAACGGATGCAGTCAATGAAATTCTCCGTATGCTGGTCGAGGCCCCGGGCTTCCGGTACCGCGACCTGAGCGGGCACCGGAGTCAGCTTGTAGCGTCTGCCAGTCTCACTTCGCACCGTTTCCGCGAAAACTTCCCACTGCCGCCGGTCAACGACGAGCGTCCCTTCGTTGCCGATAAAGGCGATGCCGTGACTACGCTGAAAGGGTCCGAGACCAATGCCGATGGCATGTTCCCAGATCATCGAAAAGCCATCGAACTCGTAAACGGCCGTCTGCGTGTCCGGCGTTTCCATGGCGCTCTCCGGATAGGCGAAGTTGCCTCCGGAGGACATGACGCGCTTCGGGTAGCGGGCCTTCATACCCCAGACGACGATGTCGATGAGGTGCACGCCCCAGTCGGTCATGAGGCCACCGGCGTAATCCCAGAACCAGCGGAAGGTGAAGTGAAACCGGTTCGGGTTGAAAGGCCGCTTCGGGGCCGGCCCCAGCCATAAGTCATAGTCGACGCCTTCCGGCACAGACCCGTCCGGCAGTCGTGGAATCGCTTTCAGCCAGTCCATATAGGCCCAGGCTTTCACTGTGCGGATTTCACCGAGCTGTCCGGAGTGCACGTATTCCATGGCCGCCTGCCAGTGCGCGCCCGAACGCTGCCACTGCCCCACCTGCACCACCTGGTCATAGCGATCCTGAGCTTTCACCATCAGCGCCGCCTCATCGATCGTGTTCGCCATGGGTTTCTCGACGTACACGTCCTTCCCTGCGGCACAGGCGTCCACCATCTGCAGGCAATGCCAGTGATCGGGCGTGGCAACGATCACTGCGTCGACGTCCTTGTCGTCGAGGAGCGCGCGATAATCACGATAGAGGCGCGGTGCATTACCGCTGGCCTCTGCAACCTGCCCGGCGCGCTCTTCGAGAACGCGGTTGTCCACGTCACAAAGCGCCACACAGCGGGTTCCGGCAACCTTCAGCATGGAGCGCAGATTATTGAAGCCCATCCCTTTGCAGCCGATGACACCGACATTCACGGTATCGCTCGGGGCTGCCCGGGGACCCGGGGCCAGCAAGGCGCCTATGCCGAGGGCACCGGTAGTTTTCAGCAGCCTCCGCCGGGAGCTCCGGCCCACCTCTCAGGCTTCCCGGGCAAACTGAGCGATGCTGCCAGCGGTTTCCCGGCTCACATCTGGGCAGCAGATGGTGAAAATCTCGACCCCGTGGCTGGTACCCATGACCTGTCGACAGCGCGCGGACACGTTCGCTCGCAGGAGCAGGCGATAGAATTCAATGCCCTCGTCCCGGAGTGGATCACACTCGTTGACGCTGATTACCGTTGGCACCAGCCCCGCCACATCGGCCTCAGAAGCGAAGCTTGGCCAGGCGAGCGGATTCTCCGCTTCGAAGGCCTCAATGCCATAGGCCAGGCGCCCACGATTGTCGTGCAGATTCAGGAGGATGCCGTTGTTCTCAGTGGAGGAAGGGAATCGGGCCTGGGGCCAATGCCCGGCGATGTACGGGCAGAGCGCATAAAGGCCTCTGATCAGCCCCTGATCGCCATCCTGTTTCAGCTTAAGCCCCGTGGCCAGCGTCAGGTTTCCACCACCGCTTTCTCCGGCAATGATGATGTGCGCCGGATCGATCCTGAGCTCCCCGGCCACTTCGTGCAGCCACTTCACGCCGGAGACGCAGTCGTTGAGGCCCGCCGGGAAGGGTTCGACCTGCGGCGCAGAGGAAGCAACGAGACAGTTGCGGAAGTCCACCATCGCAACAGCCACACCCTGCGCTGCGATGATCTTGCCCCAGCCCCGGTACATACCATCGAAACAGGACATCACCTGAATGCCGCCGCCGTGGATGTAATAAACACAGGGCAGAATCTCGTCGTTATCCGGGCGAATGAACTGAACCTGGATCTGATTGCCATC
>JBCDDI010000503.1:0-3153 GCA_039180365.1 Pseudomonadota bacterium | reverse complement strand
GAGGAGCAGGCATGAACAAGCCCTTCTCGCTAAGGCCAAGCAACCCAGGTAAAACTCCTCTGTGCAGGGGAGGATGCGGCCTCGGAGGACTTTATCGCGGAGCCGCAGGATGCCACGGTGACGGCCGGGTCGACGGTGCAGCTGGACTGCGAGCTGGTGGTGGGAGCCACCGCCGACATCTGCGCCTGGAGGGTCAGCGGCACCGGGCTCGGAGTCGACCACTTCTACAACGTGTTTCCGCCCTCCAAGGTGCCTCCCCGCGTCACGTTATGTACACCTGTTTTAAAATATAGCTTGAGGTAGGTGCACACTCAGTGAATATGCAAATTAGTATAACGGGGAGTTATTGTCCCGAGGGCAAGCCGATCGAGTTTTCGACCCGTAAGGTCGCGTCGCTGTGCGTCTATTTGGCCGCGAACGCTGGTTCGACCATCGAACGGCGGAACCTGAGCAGCCTGTTTTGGGGAAGCGTTGACGAGGATTCCGCGCGCGGCTCGCTGCGTAAGGCGCTGAGCCTTGCCTGCGCGGACGGGTATACAAAGTCGCTGATCGGCCGCGACCGCTCCCACGCATGGTTTGCCGGCGACCCCACCGATATCGATCTTGCCCGTTTCCACGAGCATATCGGCAGGGGAACTGAGCGTTCCTTCCGCGAGGCGTTGGCGCTCTGGCGCGGCGAGCCGCTGCAGGGTGCGGAGATGGGCGAACCCGCGTTCGACGATTGGGTGCGCGAGTTCCGGGCTGTCACCGTCAGCCACATCCTGCGTGAACTGTCGGGCCACCTGTCGCAGATGGGCTCGCGCAGGGCCGGCCCGCAGACGGAAATCGCCCTTTGCGAACTCATCGTGCGCATCGAGCCGGCCGACATCGCGGCCTCCGAGCGGCTGATGCGGCTCTATGCCGCTGATGGCAACAACACAGCGGCCGTACGCCGGTACCACGCCTTTGCGAGCGCGCTCAAGGAGCTCGACCTCAACGTGCCTGAGCACCTCATGGCGTTCGCCAGATCGCTGCGCGGCACCGGCGATCAGGGCGAGGCTGTGTATAAAGGGGCCCGCCCGGCCCCGCTGAACGGGATTCCGACCGTCGCCTTGCAGCGCCCGAACGGCATGCGGCCGATGCCAGACATGTTTTCCTACGCGCACTCGGAAGTCATGTGTCAGCTCACGCGCTTCCGCTCGATGCGCTGCTTTGAGGCCTCGTCCAGCGGCACGGATGGGCAGGCCGGACCGGGCACGGTTGGCGAAAAGACCTACCTGCGGCTCGATGAGGGGATGAAGCACGACTATCGCCTGCTTCTGTGGAATGAGCCCAACGCACGCTCTTTGTATCTGCGCTGTGTGAACGCGCACCGGCAGAATACGGTTTCGTGTGTGCGGCTCAGCTACGAGCAGATGCAGGACCGTGCCCAGGCGGAACGCATCATCGCAAGCGCCATCAACACCATCGAGCAGGACATCCTGAACGACGATACCGTTCACGAAGGCTCCGCATTCGCGCGCTGGCTCGATGCATACCGTCTGCTGCAACAGTTCACGCCGCAGTCCGACCAGCGCGCCTTGCAGGTCTTGGAGGACTTGGCGCAGGACCCGCGCGGCAGCACGCTCAGCCTGGTGCACGCCTCCATCGGGGCCATTGTCATGAAGAGGCGGCTCTACGCACCCAAGGGGCTCGACGACGATGTGGACGGCGAGCATGCCGCCGCCGCCATCGGTCGGGCGTTGAGCCTTGATGAGTTCGAGCCGTTCAATCATGTGATGTCGGGATGGCTTGCCCTTCAGGCCAGCGAACATGATCGCGCGCTTGCCGCGTTCCAGAACGCGCTGTCCCTCAACCCTTATTCCAGCCGTACGCTCATCTCCGCCGCAGAGGCCAGCGCCTTCTGCGGTGAGATCGGCGAGGCACAGCTTCTGGCCAAGCGCGCCATGGAGTTGTCGGGGCGTTATGCGCCGGCCTACTTCCATAGCTACCTGGCAAGCATTGCTTACCTCGGTGGCGACGTCGCGGAGTGTTTGCGCCGCCTCAAACGTTCGCCTGAGAACCTGCACACACTTCTGCTGGAAATCGCCTCCCACCAAGAGTGCGGGGAGACCGCACAGGCCCAGTCGGCGCGAGTCCGGCTGGAGCGGGAGCTGCGACGCACTGAGCCCGAGCAGGCCTTCGACCAGGATGCGCTGTCACGTTGGGTAGTTCGCTCCAACATGACGCGCGATCCGGCGATGCGAAGGCGCATGTTCGGCGCGCTGGAGCAGGCCGGGGTGCCGGTCAGCTGCGAGGCAGGCTGACCGCCGACCCGTCAGGCCCTGGCGTCAGCTCAGCGGGCGCAGGCAGCCGAGCACGGCCATGGTGCCGAGCATCTTCAGATACTCATGATCGTTGGCGTGCAGGCGACCCTGGTCGACGCTCTCGGGCAGCACCAGGTGCACCGTATCGTCCTCGTCTTCGTGCAGGACGATATTGAGACCATCGAGGTTCTCTTCGGAGACGCCGGCGGCGCGCAGGTACGCCACGGGATCAGCGCGGAAGGCTTCACGCTTCTGCGGATCGTTGGCGGCCTCGCCGAATGCTTTGCCAATGGCCGGAATAGCCGAACGATTCACAGCAATACGTGCCATTTGCTTACCCCTTGTGTCGCGCTTAACAATACCCTCGAGATGCTCAGCAACATCGAACGTATCACAATCGATCTTGGCCTCATAGAACATGTCGGATGACCTTTCTTTTGCTTCTCGATACTGGACGTTATCTGACGATGGCGTTGATATAGAACTATTTAATCCGAATTGGAAAGTGCTGAGAGCTCGAATACTTGAGCTCTCTATCCACAGCTGCCCTGCCTTTTTTTTCATCACTCTGCCAGATATCGCAGAAGGCTCGCCGGCCTTTCTGCGCGCCTGGCAAGCCGGCGGCGGGCGCGGCTTCGACCGTGCCGACGCCAGAAATGCCGCGATTTTCGAAGCGATCGAGCGGTCTTCGCTCATGACGTCAGGCGAAGAAGACCCCAGAGTGGTGCAGCAAGTCGATCATGATATGGTGGCGTTTAGCGCACTGTCGTGGTTGAACTATAGTTCTGGTCAGCTGCTCACAAGCGGAGCGAACCTGAAATATACTTCGCTCGAAGACTGTGAATACACTGTGGACAACCTGTGGATT
>JBCDDI010000502.1:0-3154 GCA_039180365.1 Pseudomonadota bacterium | reverse complement strand
TCAAAGACCGGCTACCTGAAGGAAGCCGGGCGCTGCCTGGTCATGATCGCCGAGGTAGACGACGAGCCCATTGGCATGGTGTTCCTCAACAGCTTCGGCACCCGCACACCCCTCGGTGACGCCGGCCGGGCGAAACGCTGGCTCAGCACCGGAGAAACCGGACGCGTTGCCGGCGCTGCCCGGGACTACGAGCAAACCACAACACGAACCCTCTACGACTACGCGGACGACTGACAACCGCGCAAGCAAGGTAACCACCGAACCCATGCCGTACCTCGTTATCGCCAATCTGCTGGCGTTTGCAGCGCTGATCGCCGTGCTGTTCCGCCTCAAAGGACCAACCACCCGACTGTCTCGGCAGATTCTCTTCGGGCTCGGCTTGGGCGTCTGCTACGGCTTCGCCCTGCAGCTCTTCTACGGCGGAGAGCGCGCGATCCTCGACGGCACCCTGGAGTGGACCAACGTTGTCGCCGCAAGCTACGTGAACCTGCTGCGTATGGTCATCATGCCCCTTGTGCTGGTGATGATGATTGCCGCCGTCGTACGCATGGGCGACCTTGCCGCGCTGGGTCGCATCGGTGGCAGCGTCATTGCGATTCTTATCGGCACAACGATGATTGCCGCCCTGGTCGGGATATTTGTGACCAGCGCCTTCGGCATCACGGCGGACGGCCTGACGGAAGGGGCGCGGGAACTGGAGCGGGCGGAGGTCCTGATTCAACGTCAGGCAGGCGTTGCCGAGCTGGGCATGGCCGACATGCTCATTCGCTTTATCCCCTCCAACATTTTCTACGATCTGACCGGCGCCAGGCCAACGTCGATCATTGCCGTGGTCATCTTCGGCATTCTGTTTGGCATCGCCGCCCTTGCCGTGGGCCGGGAAAACGAAGCCCGGGGTCAGGCCATCAGAGAGTTCGTGGAAACGGCTCAGGACATCGTGATGAAGCTCGTACACCTGGTCATGGCCCTCACCCCCTACGGCATTCTCGCGCTGATCACCAAAGTTGTTGCGGGCTCCAATGGCGCGGACATCCTCAACCTGCTCACCTTCATCATCGCCTCCTACCTCGCCATCGCGATCATGTTCGCCGTTCACGCGGGGCTCCTGACCCTCGCCGGCACGAACGTTGTGGACTACTTCAGGAAGGTCTGGCCGGTGCTCACCTTTGCCTTCAGCTCCCGGAGCTCGGCGGCCACCATTCCCCTGAATGTGGAAACGCAGGTGGAAGCCCTTGGCGTGCGTCCCCCGGTGGCCAATCTGTCCGCGACCTTTGGCGCCACGATTGGTCAGAACGGCTGCGCTGGGATTTATCCCGCGATGCTTGCGGTCATGATTGCGCCGACTATGGGCATTGATCCCCTTAACCTGTCTTTCATTGCCGGTCTTGTGGCGATTGTTGCCGTGAGCAGCTTCGGCGTTGCCGGCGTTGGTGGTGGAGCAACTTTTGCAGCCCTCATCGTGCTGCCCGCACTGGGCTTTCCCGTTACCGTAGCCGCGCTGTTGATTTCCATCGAGCCACTCATCGATATGGCCCGGACGGCCCTGAATGTGAATGGCGCCATGACCGCGGGTGTACTGACCAACCGCTTCGTAAGCATTCCAGAGCCTGCGGCCGAAGCCGCTCCGGCCAGCTGACCCCGCTCAGAAAGAGACGTCCCACTGCAGTCGCAGGCGCGTCTCCCGGACCTCGCCGAAAGCGTCTTCGGCTTCGAGGCGGGAAAGATCCAGGGAAAGCTTGTTGCGATGACCCTCGATGAACCAGTTCAGCCCGAGCGTGTATTCCTCGTTCAGGTCACTGCTTTGCTCCGTATCCGGATCAACCAGGGCAAAGCGCGCCACCACCTCAAGGGGCTCCGGTGCCCCTGACCACCACTCGCTGAGAAACGTGCCGAGCTGCGCGTAGCCGCCAACAACCCGTTGCACGGCGCCGGTACGTTCATCACGCAGGCGCTTGTAGTGCAGCTCCTGTTCCCAGCTGAAGCCCCGGTGTTTCAGCGCCGTTTCCAGCATCACCTGTTCCAGGTCGTAGTCGCTTTCCTCCAGACCCGGCAGCTGACCGCAGCCGTCGCTTGAGAAGCGCGAACAGCGCGTATCGCCGGTGACATAGGCAAGGGCCACGGAGCTCACCCGATCCTTGCGCCGCTCAACATCGGAGCCGCTGAAGGGCATCTCCGACCCATCCGGATACCACTGCAGCCGGGTCAAGAGCAGGCCTTTGCTCCGCTCGGAAGCGCGGTTGATCCCGAGGCCGGAAAGGGCCTGCACCCAGAGCCTGACGTCCGCCCGGCTGCCAGCACCAAAACGGGCCGAAGTGGAGATGCCATGTTGCCGGTCGATGGTGAACCAGTAGTTGACGATAGAGCGTTCCACGAGCTGCTGGCGGCCGGAAGAGTTGACCCGCTCGCGGCTGAACTCGCTCTTCCACTGACCTGCCCGCAGATCGAGCCAGTCGCCGATGCGGAAAGTCGCGCGGTAGTCGAGCCACTGCGACCCAACGAGATCGTACTCACCGTAAAGGTCAAGCCAACGCCGGATCACCTTGCCGCCACCTTTGATCCTGGCTCTTTCGACGTCCATGGATCTGATATCAGATTCCGTGACACGTCGGTCCCGATCCAGCTCCGTCGTCGAGGAGTTAAAGCGCAGCTGCGCCCGCCCGCCAAGCCAGAGATCCGTTTCTCCCGACCGGAATACCAGCCCCCGCCCCCATTCGTAGCCGCCTTGGGGTTCAGCGCTCGCGGAGTCAGCGGCCACCCCCGGCTCCGCCGCCGATGCCTCAGCAGTCGGCGCCGCAGAGGCGCTGGCACTGCCGGCGATCAGGCTCAGCAACAGGGCAAACAGAGCAAAGGGGATAACAGTCACCAGGGCGCAGGAGGTCGAAGCAGAAACGTAGCGTAACATGCGGGGCAACATAGCACTGTCCGAGGCGATCGCGCCAAACGGCTTACGATCGCCAAGCGGCAGCAACGGCGCCTACCTCAGAAGGCGCCGGTCAGGTTCAGGAACAGACCCCGATGATCGTAGTTGAGGTCCGTCAGGTCGTCTGAGAAGTCGGTGAAGTTGTAACCCGCGCCGACCTTGAAGTGCTCACCGAAGTAGCGCGACAGTGCAAAAAGCGCGCCCGCGCGCTGTTCTTCCAGATCCTTCATCTCC
>JBCDDI010000501.1:0-3156 GCA_039180365.1 Pseudomonadota bacterium | reverse complement strand
GTTTTATCTGGGAGATCTGACCCCGGATCGAAGTCTTTTCCAGCGCCTCCTGAACGCCGGCATTCCCGTCTTTGCCATCAGCTGGCGCAATCCGACCCGCGAGCACGCCGACTGGAACATCGACACCTATGCCGACGGAGTGATTGACGCCATCCGCGTGATCCAGACCATCAACCGACGTAAGAAAGTCCATCTCATGGGGCTCTGTGCCGGCGGCCTTGTCGCTGCTGCTGCCGCAGGGGTTCTTGAGGCCCGCGGTGACAAGTGGATCGACACGCTCAGTCTGTTCGTAAACGTACTCGATTCCCGCCCGGGGGAGAGTGAGTTCGGGCTATTTGTCACCGAGCGTTCCGTGGAAGCGCAGAAAGCCGCCGTCCGTTCTCAAGGGGTCTTTATAGAACGCAACGTGTTCGAGATGTTTGCCATGTTGCGCATCGAAGAAAGCATCATGAGCTTCTTCCGGAGCAACTATCTCCTGGGCGAAGCGCCGCTTAAGCATCCGCTGCTGTTCTGGTCCATGGACTACACCCGTGTGCCGGCAGAAATGCAGTGCGACTTCCTGGACCTCGGACAGGACAACAAGCTCGCGAAGAAAGAACAGCGAATCCTCGGCAAGCGCGTCGACCTTTCGCAGATCAGCTATCCCGTTTACATCATGGCGGGCACCACGGACCACATTACGCCCTGGAAGGCCTGCTATCGGAGTACGCAGCTTTTCGGTGACGAGGTGGTGTTTGTGCTGACCACCCAGAACCACACACAGACCATTTCGAGTCGCGCTGATAACGCCCACCTGAAGTACTGGGTGACCCGGGATCTGCCGGAAGATCCCGACCTGGCTTTGCAGTCCGCCAGAGCCCACGACGGCAGCTGGACCGACCATTGGATCGACTGGCTCGGAGAACGCTACGAGACGGCGGTGAAGCCGAAGAAGAAGCTTGGCGCCAAGGCCTACCCGGCGCTCGGACCGGCGCCGGGTGAGTACGTGCTGGAAAGCTGAGCGACCGGGTCTGGCAGCCCTTACGCGCCGCTGTGGATCTGGACCTTGATGGTCCTGTTCGCCTTGTCGTCGGCCACAGCAAAAGCATCGCTCACCTGATCCAGGCTGAAGCGGTGGGTCACAAGCGGTTCGATCGTGTCAGCGTGGCGTGCGGCGAGGCCCACCCCAACGGCGAAATCCCCTTGCTCAGCTTCCCGGCTGTAGCAGTTCGAGGCCGCAAGGGTCAGTTCTTTGCTGAAGAAGGGCATACCCGGCAGCTTCGGGCTGGCAGGGAACACGCCGACCAGTGAAATGCGACCGCCCGTACGCGCGATCATCACGGCTTCAGTCAGTGTTTCCGTTTCTCCGCCGACGGTTTCCACCACAACGTCCGCATACTGATCACCAACGCCTGCCAGGAGCGACTCTGCGGAATCGAATACCTGGTCAGCGCCGAGCGCCTTTGCGAGCTCCTGCTGATGCGGATAGCGAGCCGTGATGAGCACCTCCGCAGCGCCCGCTTCCCGCGCCGTGATGATGCTTAGAAGCCCGATGGTGCCCGCGCCGATGATGGCCACGCGATCGCCCAGTTTAATCTGGCCAACCCGGGCACCGCGCACACAGACGGCCATCGGCTCCGCAAGGCCCGCGCTTTCGCGGCTTAAGTCTTGTGGGAGTTCGTGGACGAGACTTTCCGGCACGCAGAGATACTCGGCGAGTCCGCCGGGGAGCGCGATACCGAACAACCGGGTGTCCCCGCAGAGATTTGCGCGGCCAACGTGACACTGATGGCAACCGCCGCAGCCGAGAATGGGTTCAATAGCCACCGGGGTGCCCGAGCCGATTGTCGTTTCGTCGCCGCCCTGATCAATGATGCCCGCTACTTCGTGGCCCGGCTGCATGCCTCTGGGGTTGCCCATGGCCGCGTGATAGATGTGCAGATCGGAGCCGCAGATGCCGGCGGAAGTCACCCCGACACGAACCCAGCCTGGCTCCGGCTCCGGCAGATCCCGCTCCCGAATGCCAATGGCGCGGGCCCCACTGTAGACGGCTGCTTTTATGGCTGCTCTCCCATAGCGGCTCCGATGAATCCCTGCATCCTAAAGGGCAAGCAGTACCAGGCACAACGCTGGCATGCTGACCGCTGCGCGTTACACTGCGCCGACTGATTGAGGGGAGATCAGATGGCTACTTACATCATGATGAGCACGCTGACGGACGAAGGCCGGAAAACACTCAAGGAACGGCCCGATCGTCTGAAAGAGGTGAATAAGGAAGTTGAGTCCATGGGGGCGAAGGTGGTCAGCCAGTTCGCCGTGCTCGGCGGCTACGACTTCATCAACATCATCGACGCGCCGACCAATGAGGTCATGTCACGCATTTCCATGGAACTGGGATCCCGGGGCACCATCAAGGTAACAACCTATCCCGCCATGGAAATCGGCGCCTTCGTCGATATGCTTCAGGGCAAGGTGCCGAGCGGGTCCTGACATGCCGAACTACGTGATGCTGATGCGTTACCACTCCGACGGCTTCAAGGCCGTTAAGGAGGACCCAACGCGGCTCTTAGACATTCACGAGGCGCTCGGCCGCTGGGAAGCCAAAGTTCTGCACAGTTTCCACATGCAGGGCGACTGGGATCAGATGACGGTCTTCGAGGCGCCGGATAACTTCAAGGCATACCGCGCCACCCTCGCGCAGGAATTCGGCACAACGGCGCAGACGGAAATCCTGCCAACGATCGATCAGGATCTCTTTACCAAGCTCATTTCGCAGGAGGCGGGCACGGTCGGCCCGCACCATTGGCAGATCAGCTGGTGGGCGAAGCTGGCCCGACTCGGCTGGCGCCACCATGCCTACGGTCAATGGGTATATCCCTACTGTAAACCCTTCACCATTACCGGCCGCGAAAAGTTCAAGTCGATCAAAGGCCCGTGCATTGTGGTTGCCAACCATACGAGCCACATGGATGGTCTTGTGCTGAACTGCGCGCTGCCTCAGCGGGTCCGCTTCAATGTCTATTCCGGGGCGGCTGCGGACCGCTGGTTCATTAAAGGCCGCAAAGAACTTGTTATGCAGCCCTGGTATCAGTCCATGGCCATGGGCACCTTTCCGATCCAGCGCGGCGGCGGATCCAAAGCTCTCGACTACCCGAAATGGCTGCTGGACAACGGCTG
>JBCDDI010000500.1:0-3171 GCA_039180365.1 Pseudomonadota bacterium | reverse complement strand
GCATAGGGCCAGCAGCCGCTTCTTCACGATGTTGTAGTCGAAGGCCATGCCGTTTTCATCGATGGGGCTGGTGACCCGAGCGCGAACGTAAAAGGTGTGACCGTGCAGGTCTTCACGCTCCGTCGCAGAAAAAATGGTGAAGTGCGCGGAATTGAAGTGCAGGTAGTCCTTGCTGATCTCGATCGTCGTTTCAGCGGTGCTGCTCACGGTCTCAATTCCAGGCAGCGGCAAACTCTGCCATGGAACTGAAGGTCCAGGTTGGCGAAGCCTCCACGGTTCGGGTGGCATCGATGGTCGGCCGGTTGATCCATACGGTGTCGAGCCCCGCAGCGGTGGCGGGCAGGATGTCGTGAAAGCGACTCTGGGCCACGTGCAGGATCGGTCCCCGGGCCTCGGCCTGGAGCGCTTCGAACATCCGCGGATCCGGTTTGTAGGCACCGACCTGCTCGGCGGAAATCAGCTTGGTGAAGGACACACCCATGGCCTTTGCGCTGTGTGCAAAGAGCGCGTCGTCGATGTTTGATAGCGCAATCAGATCGAAGTGTTCCGCGAGGGCAGCCAGCGCTGCCCTGGTATCTGGAAAGGGCGGCCAGTACTCGATGCTTTCGGCGAAGCCCTCGAGCTCTTCCTCCTTCGCTGTGAAGGCGAGACGCTGTGCGTAAGCCGCCAGCACCCGCCTGAGCACGGAGCTGTAGCTGCCGCCTTCGGCCTGGATGGTCGGTTCGAGCTCTGCAAAGGTTTCCAGGGTCCATTCGTCAATCACGTGCACGTCGTAGCGTTCGAAGAGCGGGCGCAGGTAGCCGAGAATACCGTGCTCCCAGTCGATGAGCGTGCCGTAGCAGTCAAAGGAGAGCGTTGCGTAGCGGCTCCGGTCGAGGGTTTTCTCAGCGCCCATAGCTATCTCATCTCCCCTTGTCTCATGCTGGCCGTGAAAGCGGCGTCCCAGCCCCATCCCCAAGGTCAGTCCCTGCCGTTGACCGTCCCGTCAGCGATCGCTCAGCCGGTTCAATCACCCTGGCTGCCGGCTTCACCGTCGCGGATGTAGTCGAGAACCAGACCATAGAAGTATGCATCGGGGTTGTCGAAGTACCAGCCGAGATGATGCCCACAGTTCTCGCAGCTCGCGATCCGCCAGCGGAAGCCAGGAAACCAGGTGTCCGCTGCCATGCGGTCCCCGGAGATGGCGCAGCCGAGTGCTTCGGAAAAGCAGCCGACGTGGTATTCGACGCCATAGGGATTCGTGAAGAAGTGGCTGTGTGCATCGTTCACTTCGATCCGATCCGAACGCCGGGCGATCACGTGATTGCAGTTGGCGCAGAGGACAAAATTCCTGCGATCCTGCGGTTCCCGATCGACGATCGCCTTCAGACGCGGATCGAGTTCTTGACGCTCCTTGTCCAGCACATCGATCATAGCTGCCCGCTCGTACTCCCAGGTCAGTCCGTCATTGTGGATTCCTTCGATAGCATCTTGCTTACGGCCGCCGCGCGCAAGGGTGGGGCCGACGCTCTAGAGGACATCCTGCCGCAGCCGGCCAGCGACCGGCGCCTGAAAGCCCGGAAAGACGATCGCTACCTGGCGGAGATGACCAAGTGTGTGTTCCGCTCAGGTTTTGTCTGGCAGATCATCGAGCGCAAATGGCCGGACTTCGAGATCGCCTTTGATCAGTTCGACGTGAGCGGCTGCGCGATGCTCTCGGATGAGGATCTGGAAAGGCTCACGGCCGACGAGCGTATCGTCCGCCACGGCAAGAAGATCCAGAGCGTGCGGGCCAACGCTCTGTTCATCCGTGATATCCGCGCCGAGCACGGCAGCTTCGGTGCCTTCCTGGCCGACTGGCCGCGGGAGGACTTTGTGGGACTCTGGGAGTGCTTGAAAAAGCAGGGAGATCGTCTTGGCGGGCAGACGGGTCGTTTCTTTCTCCGCTTTTCCGGTTGGGATACGCCGGTTCTATCGGAAGACGTGGTAAAGGCACTCATGGCGCAGGGGGTGATCGACAAAGCGCCGACCAGCAAGAAGGCCCTGGCGTTGGTGCAGGAGGCCTTTCAGGGCTGGCACGCCGAGAGCGGCCGACCTTTCAGTCAGATCTCGCGGATTCTCTCGGCGACGGTCTGAGCATGAGCGCACAGAGCGATTGAGACGGGCACAATGGAGCGAGCGGAGCGGGATGGAGCGAGCGCAGCGGGAGCGGGGAGTCAGCCATGAAAATCAGCCTCACGCCGGAACAGGCAGCCTTCGATGAATCCGTTCGGGAGTTTCTGAAAACGGAGCTTCCGCCGGAGGTTCAAAAGCGGGTAAAACACGGCAAAGCCGTGGGCAAAGAGGCCCTTGCGGCCTGGACCCGGACCTTAAATGCGCGTGGCTGGGCGGCGCCCAACTGGCCTCGGGCCTATGGCGGTACCGGCTGGTCCCTGGTCGAGCGGCATCTCTTCGATGTGGCGTGCCGGGCTGCCCATGCCCCGGTGTTGTCCGGCTTCGGCTTCAACATGGTGGGGCCCGCCATCATCCGTTACGGCACAGAAGCGCAGAAGGCGGAACTGCTGCCGAAGATCCTGAACGCCGATCTCTGGTGGTGCCAGGGCTACTCAGAGCCGCAGGCGGGCTCTGACCTCGCGACGGTACGCACCCGGGCCATCCGGGATGGCGATGAGTATCGGGTCACCGGGCAGAAGATCTGGACGAGCGCCGCTGAGGATGCGGACTGGATCTTTGCCCTGGTGCGCACAGATCCGGAAGCCAAGCCGCAGCGCGGCATCAGCTTCCTGCTCATCGATATGAAGAGCCCCGGAGTCAGCGTTGAACCGCTCATGGCGTTCAACGGCAAACGTCTCTGGAATCAGGTGTTCTTCGACGACGTCCGGGTGCCGCTCGAGAATCGTCTCGGTGAGGAAAATCAGGGCTGGACCGTTGCCAAGAGCCTGCTCGGGGATGAACGCCTGCTCGTCTCACGGGTAGCGGAAAACACGCGCCTGCTGGGACGGATAAGTGAGCTGCTTGGCAGCATTGCTCAGGAGGCCGAGGAGGCCGAGGAGGCCGAAGGCGCCGATGCGGCAGCGTCGATGCTGGAAGCGGTGAAGCGTCGGGTGTCTGACTTAATCATTCGCCTGCAGGCTCTGGAGATGACCAGCCTGCTCATACTCACGGAGGCTGACGCCGGTGGGCAGATCGGCG
>JBCDDI010000499.1:0-3172 GCA_039180365.1 Pseudomonadota bacterium | reverse complement strand
CCGCTGTATTCACCTGCACTCCTCACGCTGATCGCGTTCACTGTCTGGAAATCCCATGAGTTCTCATGGAAGGTACCGTCGGGCGGGCCTTCGCCCCTTTCCACCCGGTCGGTCCACCCGGCCGGCCATGGTTATTTATGGGTCTGATCCCGTCAAGATTCCACAGCGCAGGCGTGCAGGGCCATCAGGACTTTCCACGATGGCCCAATTGACCCGGCTGCTGGACGCCGGGGAGCTGGATCCGCATCATTTTCCGAAGCAAGCAAAGGATAGATTTCATGGCCGAGGAAGACGCGTTCCGGGACCCAGCTGCCGAACGTCAGGAAGAAGCCGACAACGCCCGGGATTGGCTCGAAGCGGAGCTCACGGACAGCCTCGACGAAGACTACGAGCTGGAGATGTCCGACCCGCACCTCTCGGAGGAGGTGAAAAAGATCTACCGCAAAGCCCGGCCGCCCGGGATGGAACGCCGGGAGTATTTTCGCAACCTGCTGGTGCTCCAGTCAGAGCTGATCAAGCTCCAGGAATGGGTCGTGCATACGGGTGCAAAGATTGTTGTGATCTTTGAGGGCCGGGACGCGGCGGGTAAAGGGGGCGTGATCAAGCGCATCACACAGCGCCTGGACCCGCGCATCGTTCGCACCGTCGCCCTGCCAGCACCCAACGAGCGCGAGAAAACCCAGTGGTACTTCCAGCGTTATGTGCCGCACCTGCCGGCGGCGGGCGAAATCGTGCTCTTCGATCGCTCCTGGTACAACCGCTCCGGCGTCGAAAAGGTCATGGGCTTCGCGTCTCCCGAGGAAGTAGAGCAGTTTCTGAACGACGTGCCGGAGTTCGAGCGAATGCTCGTTCGCAGCGGGACAACGGTGCTCAAGTACTGGTTCTCCATCACGGACGAGGAGCAGCAGCTGCGCTTCCTCATGCGCATTTACGACCCGCTTAAGCAGTGGAAACTCTCGCCGATGGATCTGGAATCACGGGTGCGCTGGGAGCAATACACGAAGGCTAAGGAAACGACCTTTGCCCGTACCAACATTCCGGAAGCGCCCTGGTTCATTGTTGAAGGCAACGATAAGAAAAAGGCCCGCCTCAACTGCATTGCGCACCTGCTGGACCACATCCCCTACGAAGATGTTCCCCACGAAACCGTCACGCTGCCGGAACGTCGCTACAACCCGGAGTACGACCGCCAGACTCTGCCCAGCGAGCTCTATGTGCCCGAGCGATTCTGAGCGCCACTCGCCACGGCAGCCGTGAAAGCTACTGCCGCGCTCGCCCCCGGCGGCTCTGCAGCCAGGCCTGCTCGAGTGCACGGTGAATGCGCGCTAACTCATCCGGGGGATCAAACTCGCCGTTTTTCACGGAGTCCGGGAAGTGGATTCCAGCCGCCCCGCCCTGCACCGTGCGCACGACGGCACCGGGCAGGAGCAGATAACGATCGTCAAAGCTCAGGTGTACGGTTACATGGTCACCAACGCTGAGGGCAGCGTCCGGATCGACCACAAGAACGCCGGACAAACTGAAATCCAGTGGCTCTGTCTTCCGCGACCGTGCCTGATGGATCACATAGACAACCAATCGCTCAGCGACGGCGTCCGGTAACTCACCCACGGAGATGCGAAAGCCCGCTCTCCTGTCCTGCTCTGACTCAGCCACTTCGACCTTTGCCCGCTATCCATACTCGTGTGATTGTCTGTTGAAGTCCGGATTGCGCGATCGGCATTGCTCCAGGGCCCAACTTCGGAAATGCTAGAGCAATCGGCGGCCGTTGTCTCCGCAAGACTCCGGCGCCTCACCTGTCTTTCGATCGGGGAGAGCATGCTTCCATGGGCAAAGTCATCGACTTTTACTGGGACATCGGCAGCACCAACAGCTACTTCGCCTACCACCTGCTGAAACCGATTGCGGCGAAACATGATGCCGAGATCCGTTATCAGCCTTTCAATCTGGGCTACGTGTTCCGCCACCACAATTACGCCCTCATGGAAGAACCGCGGGCCAAACTCACGAATCGGCGCCGGGATCTGCAGCGCTGGGCGGCTCATCACAAGCTGCCGTTCCGCATGCCCGAAGTGTTTCCTATCAAAACCAGCCGGGTGCTCCGAGGCGCCCTCGCCATGCGTGAACACGGACTGGAAGAAGCCTATCTGGACGCCTGTTTCGCCGCCTACTGGGAAGCTGGCGATCACACCATTGCTGAATATGCCCGCCTGCGCGAAATTGCTGAAAGCCTGGGCGTAAATGGCGAAGCCTTTGAGACAGCCTGCGAAAGTGATGCACTGCGCAATTCGCTGGCAGCCGTGACCGACCAGGCGATGGAAGGCGGAATCTTCGGGGCACCGACTATGGTCATCGATGGTGAGATCTACTGGGGCAAGGACCGCTTCGAGTTCATCGATGCGCATCTCGCGGGGCAACCAGCGCTACCGCCAGGCCGCAATCCAGCGGACGATGCCATTGCTGAGGGTATTCGCGGAGAAAATTAGCCATGGCGACACCCGCACCAGCGTACCAGGGCAACGGATCTTACGTTTTCGTCAGCTATGCGCATGCTGACGAGGCGACCGTCTATGACGAAATCACCGCCCTCCAGAACCGGAACATCAACGTCTGGTACGACACGACGGGTATCAGCGCAGGTGCCGAGTGGAGCAATGAGATTGCCCAGGCCATAAAGGGAGCGAGTTCGTTCCTTTTTTTCATCACTCCTCGCTCCGTCGCTTCCGAGCACTGCCGTCGAGAGGTGAACTTCGCGCAAAACCAAGGCATACCCGTCGTCGTCGTGCACCTGGAAGAAACCGACGTACCAGATGGCTTGAGTCTGAGCCTGGACAACCGTCAGGCCATTCTGCGCTACCGCCAAACACCAGCCACATATCAAACCTCGCTGCTCCGGGCCCTGCGCAGGGACACAGCTGAGCCCGTGCAAAGCGACACCCAATCGATAGCATCTGCGATCGGCACGCCAGATCGAACATCGAGCCGTCGCTGGCCTCTCCCTTTAGCGGTAGCCGCAGTGCTTGCCATCGCGACAAGCACCTGGATCTGGCTGGATAGACCGGGTCAGGAGCCAGGCACCAGGCAGTCGATTGCCGTGCTGCCTTTTTCCGATCTGAGCGCCAGCGGGGATCAGCAACACTTCGGTGACGGTATCGCCGAAGAGATACTCGAT
>JBCDDI010000498.1:0-3175 GCA_039180365.1 Pseudomonadota bacterium | reverse complement strand
GCACCCTGGCTGAGCTTGATCTCGATCATCTTCACCTGCTCGTGCGCGGCCACTTCCTTAAGCCGGTCTTCCGAGAGATGGCCCTCGGCATCACGGACCCCGTACTTCGCCGTGCCGATCTGGAAGACGATGTCCGCGCCCCCCTCGAGGTGGAAGGGAGAGAGCGCACCCTCGCCGGTGTTCATCCAGCAGCCAGCCTTGGCAGCGCCATAGGACAGCGCCCGAACTGCGGGCTCAGAAATCGCCCCGAAGCTCATCCCGGACACATTGAAGAAGCTGCGCGGCGTGTAAGGATTCGGCGAGTCCGGCCCGATCGTGATCGGTTCCGGCTCCACGGCATCCTCCTCCAGGGTCGGATAGGGCGTATTCACATAAATCATGGTCCCCGGCGGACGCAGATCCCGGGTGGATCCAAAGGCGACGGTAGTGTCTTCGCCCTTGGCAGCGCGATAGACCCAGGACCGTTCGGCGCGGTTGAAGGGCAGCTCTTCCCGATCCATGGCAAAGAAGTACTGTCGGAAGAACTCGCCGAGGTGCTCGAAGAGATAGCGAAAGCGGCCGATGACCGGATAGTTGCGGCGGATCGCATGTTCCGTCTGGCGGATGTCGATCACGTAGAGAACGATCACAACGACAAGGCCGACGCCGAGAAGCAGCAGAAACAGCTCGACGGCAATCGAAAGTATCAAGAGTGGCAGTTCCATCATCTCCACGGCGGTAGCCCCTATTCGCAGTCTCAGCCAGCTTTACACCCCGGCGCGCTCCCAGCTGCGGCCTCAGGATACCGTTTGAGACCCCCGAAAAACCGTTTTGTCTCAAAGTTCCCCGCAGCGCCTCCCTGTCCGTCAGCCTGCAGCCTCGGACACACCAGCGCACAAGGAGCTTCGCGTCGCCATGGCCGGGAAATCAGCTACGCCCTTTCTACCCACCCTCTGTCTGCCACTGTTGCTGGCGATACCCGACGCCTTCGCCGCGGAACTCAGGGTAACCATCGACAACATCACCTCGGATCAGGGTGAGCTCCTGGTCGCCATCGTCGCCAGCGAAGCGGCATTTAACGGCAGTGGCACACCGACGCTCTCCGTCAAGCTCCCACCCCGCGAAGAAAGGCTGTTCTTCAGCACCAACGCACTGCCGAGGGGTACCTACGGCATTCGTGTCATGCACGACGAGAACGGCAACGGCGAGATGGACAGCAATCTTGTGGGGATGCCCACGGAAGGCTGGGGGTTCTCCAACAACGCCATGGGCAACTTCGGTCCCCCAGGCTGGCAGGACGTTCGCTTCGAACTGACCGATGAGATCGAGCAGGTCATCAGCCTCAACCACTGACGCGGAGAAAACCATGCTGCGTAGACAGTTTATTCACCGGGCCACCGTCGCCATGGTCGCCGGAGCCGCTACCGCGGCGGCACCGAAGCTCGCTCAGGCTCTCGATACGTGGAAGGAAGCCTTCGCCGCCGCCCTCGAGCGCGAGCCCTGGCTGCTTGCTTTTCGTTCCGTCGAGCAGGACGCCTATAAATCGGAGGCAGCCCTCGAAGGCCAGGTGCCAGAGGGCCTTGTTGGAACTCTGTTTCGAAACGGCCCTGCGCGCCACGAGATCGGCCCCTTCCGCTATCACCACTGGTTCGATGGTGACGGCATGCTCCAGGCCTGGCGCATCGGGCCAGGCGGCATCCGCCACGAAGCGCGCATGATCGCAACGCGTAAATACCTTGCCGAGCAGGACGCCGGCCGTGCCCTCTACCGGGGCTTCGCCACGGTCCCGCCGAATCCACTTCCTGTCACCAGCCCGGATCTGATCAACGTGGCTAACATCAGCGTCCTGCCGCATCACGGCAAGCTGTATGCGCTCTGGGAAGCGGGTTCACCCTGGTCAATGAACCCCGAGACGCTGGCAACGGAGGGGCTGCACAGTTTCTCAACAGAAACAAAGGGACTGCCCTTCTCCGCTCATCCGAGAGTCGAACCGGACGGCACGCTCTGGAACTTCGGCTATGTAAGCTCTGCCAGGAAGCTCGTACTCTGGCATGTCTCAAGGGCGGGCAAGCTCGTAAAGGTGGGGCTCGTAGACTGCGATCCGATCAGCGCGCCCCACGACTTCGTCGTCACAGAGCACCACCTCGTTGTGCTGATTCCACCGCTGCACTTCGAACCCGAAGGTCCCGGTGCCTTTCTTGACGCCCACAAATGGCATCCGGACAGGCCGACGCGAGTGCTAGTGGTCGACAAGAACGACTTCAGCAACTACCACTACCTGGAGCTGCCCGCGCAGTGGATCTTCCACTACGGCAACGCCTGGGAAGACGCCGACGGCATCATCCGCTTTGATGCAGCCCGGGCCCCAGACCCCGCCGCCATGCTGACGAGTTTCCGCACCATCATGCGCGGGGAGGTGAGCGATGGGGCTCGTGAGTCCCGGCACTATCAGTACCGAATAGATCTGAAGCGCGGCGTTGTCACGGAAACACCGCTGCTCGGCGCACACCGGGCCAGCGAGTTTCCGGTCATTGACCCTCGCGTTAACGGCCGGAGATACTCGAAACTCGTCATGCTTACCGGCCAGGGGGATACGGACCACAGCATGCTCAGCGAAGTCTCACGCTTCGATCTCGACAGCGGCAGGCTGGATACCTTCCGTTATCCCGAGGGCGTGATTCCCGAAGAGCATGTCTATGTCCCGGAACCGCACAGCCTTCCAGAACAAGGCGGTTGGATTGTCGGCAGCGCCCTCAACTATCGGAAGGAAAGATCTGAGCTTCGGATCTTCCGCGCCGAAGCGCTTGCAGAGGGACCGCTGGTAACGGCTACTCTGCCCTACGCTTTACCCCTGGGGCTGCATGCCAAGTTCGTCTGACCCAGGCCCGACCGCCAGGCGGGAGTTGCCAACCGCCTACGGACGAACCACGGTTTTCTCCGTCGCCATCGGTCTGCTGATCTGGGCTCTTGGCGTAGCATCACCGCTCTGGGGTGCGATCCTCATCTCGCTGATCATCGGCTACTCCATCACCACGGTGTCCGTGTTCCTGCAACCCGTGCTCATGCGACATCTACCGCCGGTCGTGGCCCTGGTGCTAACCGCCGCCATTGGCATCGGCGCCGGTGTCATCATCGGCAGTCTGCTCGTGGTCAAAGACAGCGACACCCTCTTCGAAGGTTATGCGACACCGATCCT
>JBCDDI010000497.1:0-3175 GCA_039180365.1 Pseudomonadota bacterium | reverse complement strand
TGCTTTTCAGGAAATGGCCACCACGTCCCAATTCACTGAGCCCGTGGCCACACGGCCAACTTCCGGATTTATGCTCCTCCAGGAGCGATTCACCTGGCAGATCTGCTTTTTGATTCGCCGCTTGCTGAAACAACCCTGCGGCCGGCAGAAACGGTAGGCCCCACCTACCCGTCCTGGAGCCCGTCCGTGGCCCTCGATCACATTCTGGTATCGCCGGAGCTCGCCATCGACCGCTGTGAAGTCCTGAACTGCAAGCTGTCTGATCACCGCCCGATCTCCGTGAGCCTCACGCGCGCCGATCAGGCCGTGGTGATGTAGCGCCCCGAGGGCATCGCCGCAGACAAAAAGAACGCGCCCTTGGGCGCGTTCTTTGTTTCAGGCGGGCGGAAATTCTGAGTGTTACTCCCGCCTAAGGGCGCGGCGGTTGGCAGCGACCTCAGTTGACCGGCCTCAGGGGCCCGCGGCGACCGTCGCCCGGCTGCAGGCCGTATCCAGCAGTTCCGGATAGTTTTTCCGGTATTCGCTCTGACAGAGCGCAATGGTGCCTTTGGTCATCTCCACCACGTAGGCGCGAATCGCCTCTGCGCCTTCTTCATCCAGAGCGTGCGCGAAGCTCGCCATGCCGCGACTGGCATAGGCGCCGCCGCGAACGATGGCGTCCCAGGCCGCATGCACGTTGGCATCGGAGTAGCGCAGGTCGGGAATACCGGCTCCTGCAGCAGTGAGCCCGGGGCCGTGGCAAACCGCGCAATACTGGTGGTAGTGCGCCTCGCCCTGAGCCACCTGCTCCGGCGTTGTTTCCATGGGCGGCGGTTCCGGAATGTCGATGAAGGCCACATCCACCGGCGGCAACGCTTCTGCGCCACCGATCTTGAAGGCGAGGATCCGGCCTTCCTGGAGCACATTGCCCCGGTGTCGGGGTGCCCCGGAGGCAAGGCCGAAGGCGCCGCCCCAGCCGGCTTGAACGGCAACGTACTGTTCGCCATCCACCGTGTAGGTCACGGGTGCCGCGATGATGCCGATACCAACCGGGAACTCCCAGACGAGTTCGCCGTTATCTGCTCGGTAGGCGGCGAAGTAGCCGTCGGAACGACCCTGGAAGACCAGGTTGCCGGCGGTTGAAAGCAGACCACCGTTCCAGCTGGTGGCGTGCTGCACGCGCCAGACTTCCTGCTGCGTGACCGGATCCCAGGCCGCCAGGTGGCCTTTCACGGTTTTCAGCGCTTCGATGAGCTCATCGGGATTCGATGAGGGAATGGTCTCGTTGAAGTCGACGCCCGTGTTCCAGCCTTCGGCGTCGTATTTGAAGGCGTTGTCCTGGGCGTAGGAGAAGGCGAGATCGAGGGCCGGGATATAAACGAGACCCGTGTCCTGGTTATAGGCCATGGGATGCCAGTTATGGCCGCCGTAGGGCGCCGGCAGGATCACTTTCGGTTCGTTGGCGTAGTGGGCGTCCGGGTTTTCTACCGGGCGGCCGGACTCCGGATCGATGTGTGTGGCCCAGTTCACCGGCACGTAGGCTTCCGCGGAGATGAACTCGCCGGTGGTGCGGTCGAGCACATAGAAGAAGCCGTTCTTCGGTGCCTGCATGATCACTTTGCGTTCGGCGCCGTCGATTTCGATGTCGGCGAGGATCATGTGCTGGGTGGCCGTGTAGTCCCAGGTGTCTCCGGGGGTGGTCTGGTAGTGCCAGACGAGGCTGCCGTTGTCCGGATTCAGCGCCAGGATGGAAGAAACGAAAAGGTTGTCGCCGCCGCCGGGAGAACGCAGGTAACGATTCCAGGGTGAGCCGTTGCCGACACCCACATAGAGCAGGTTCAGCTCAGGATCAAAAGACATGGAATCCCAGACGGTGCCACCGCCACCGACTTCCCACCATTTACCGCCACGCCAGCTGGCCGCAGCCTGCTCCATGGCCTTGTTCTCGAACCCTTCGGCCGGATTGCCGGGGACCGTGTAGAAACGCCAGGCCATCTCACCGGTGCTGGTGTCGTAGGCGCTCACGTAGCCGCGCACACCGTATTCAGCGCCGCCGTTACCGATGATGACCTTGTCTTTGATGATGCGCGGGGCGCCGGTGATTGTGTAGGGGCGCTCGCGGTCTGTGGTCTGCACGTCGAAGATGAGCTCGCCGGTGCCCGCATCGAGAGCAATCAGGCGACCGTCGAGGGTGCCTGAGTAAATGCGCCCTTCCCAGGCGGCAACGCCGCGATTTACGACGTCGCAGCAGGCAAACTTGCCCCACTCCTTTGGCACCTGCGGGTCGTAAGACCAGAGTAGTTCGCCGGTTTTCGCATCGTGCGCCCAGACTACGGACCAGGAGCCCGTGGAGAACATGACGCCGTCTACAACAATCGGCGTGGCTTCGAGACCGCGCCGGGTATCCGTATCCCAGTACCAGGCGAGGCCCAGTTCTCCGGCGTTGTCGGCATTAATGGCGTTCAGGGGGCTGAAGCGCTGCTCGTCATAGGTGCGCCCGTGGGAGAGCCAGTTGCCCGGTTCGCTGTCGGCCTGGCCGATGCGGCTGCCGTCGATGTTGCCAGTGGCTGCCTGAATGGTGCCTGCCCGAGTTGCCGTGCCCTCGGCTGCCTCGGTGGCCGGTGCTTCGGCGACTGGTGCTGCGGCTTCTTCGCCGGTGCAGGCACTGAGCGCAAACAGGGTGGCGATAGTGATACTGGCAGCCGCGAAGGACCGCAGGGTAGGTGCTGACATGAAACCCCTCTTTTAATAGCGTCCGGCTCTGTCTGTAGCCGGTTCATCGTCCGGGCCTGTGGACCCTCTCCGGGGTTGGCCCAAGCCGCGCAGGCCGCGCGGTCTCTCCTCTGCGCGCAAAGCCCATAGCTGCGCGCGACTCAGAGTGTAGCGGGTCCATTTCATGAATGTACCCCCTGGTCGGACGGCTCGATTATCATGCGAGGTCCACTCGGCGGCCTGAACAACAGGCCGGCAACAGAGGTACCACAGTGGCAGAAAGTATCAGCAGGGACGACGCGCAGACCCAGACGCAGAACGAGACCTCGGGCACGAGCCTGGATCAGGCCTGGAAAGAAGAAGCGGCAGAATGGCTGGATGCCATGGACGACGTGCTTAAGGAACGTGGGGCGGAAGGCGCCCGGGAACTCATGCGCGCCTTGCAGGCGCACCTTTCCCACCGGGGCCTGGTGTTAACCGAGGC
>JBCDDI010000496.1:0-3180 GCA_039180365.1 Pseudomonadota bacterium | reverse complement strand
GACGCTTCCATCGTCAGTGCATTGCCGTCAATGGCACCGCTCAACGATGCCGAAACGGCACCACCGACCAGTTTGTCGAGATCAGCGTTTCCGGTCGAAAAGGACGACGTCTGCAGCGAGACCTCCAACGGCCCCGAGGCGTTCAAAAAGTTGATCTGCGATGAGCGCCCCGACAGTCTTGCTTCACTGAGAGATCGTGCACCGTCCGAAAAGGACGCCACTGCTCCGTCAAGCGTCCATTGTGCGTTCTCCAGGCTGCCCTTTATCGTCGTCGTCAGCGTGGTGTAACCAATATCGAGTTGCATATCCTCCGTGGCATCGAACTGAATTCGGCTATCGGCGACACCGAATGTCATGTCCGCGGTCAGATCGACCTCGTCACTCTCGGGGAGAATATGCCCGCTGGCGTTGAGACTGGTGAGGGCTGATTTGAGAAAGAGTTTGTGGAAGCGGTAAGTGCTTTCGCCGGTAACGGCGGCGAAGCACGGAGCTTGAGCGATGTCGGCGACGCCTACCGGGACAGCCTCAAGGTGGCCCCCGAGTCCATTCGTCTTGGCGCCGATGCCGGCGAGATTGCAGACAGCGTCGGCCGCCTCGACGGGAACGGGCTGGTTGCCGCCCAGGCACTCATCGCCAGCACCGATCCCGCACTCCGGGAGGCCGCCCACGATCCCTGGGGCAGCCGCGGTCTGATCTACGCCATACTCCTGGATGCCGAGCCTGCGCTCCGGGAAAAGCAGTTCGCCTACCTGCAGGCAGAGGCAGAGGCCGGCGTACCCGGCCAGGCAGCGAATCTCATTGCCAAGCTGGATGCCATGGCGCCGCCGCAGCAGCTGGCGCTGGTGGATATGGCCATGCCGGCTCTGAAGAGTCTCTCGCGGCCGCAGTACGATCGTTTCATTGCCAACGTCGTGGCAATCATCAAAATGGATCGGCAGATTTCTCTGCCGGAGTGGGTGCTGCATCGCCTGCTTGTTAAGGAGCTGAAACCACACTTCGAAGGACCGCGACGCGTACGAATCCGCTACGGGAAACTCGAAGAGGTCGCCGAGGCGGCTGCGGTACTGCTCTCGACGCTGGCCCGCTTCGGACACGACGACGCAACGTCCCGGGCCTTCGCCTTCCGCACCGGCGTTGACGCCCTGGAACTTAACGATCGCGAACTCGCCTTCGACGCCGAAGACGATCCAAACTTCTCCCGCCTGAACGAAGCCGTTCGTACTCTCATGCAGTTGAAGCCGCTAGCGAAGCCGAAGCTCATCAAGGCTTGCGCGGCGACTACCACGGCAGACGGCCACGTCAGCGCCCTGGAAGGGGCGCTTTTACAGGGTGTGGCGGCGGCCCTCGACTGCCCGCTACCGCCATCGATCTATCGGGCCGGTTGAGGCCGGTTTACAGGGCCGGCACCACCACTAAAATGGCGCCAGCCTCTTCGACTTAAGGGCAGCACGAGCCTATGGCGGAAGCCGCCTCACAGAATCCGAGCCGTCGGAGCACCAGCCAGAGCGCCGACGATGGTCGGCAACTCGCCGCCCTCGATCTCGGCTCCAACAGCTTTCATCTCCTTGTCGCCCAGGAATCCGGCGGTCGCTTGCAGGTGGTGGATCGGATTAAGGAAATGGTCCGCCTCGCCGACGGACTCACCGAGGACAAGTCCCTGAGTGACGATGTTGTCACCCGGGCCCTCGACTGCCTGGACCGCTTCAGCCAGCGGCTGCGGGGCCTGGCACCGGAAGACATTCGCGTGGTGGGGACCAACACGCTGCGCCGGGCAACAAACGCCCAGACCTTCCTTGAAGAAGCCGAGAGAATCCTCGGAACGGAAGTTGAGATCATTTCCGGCCGCGAAGAAGCACGTCTGATTTACCTCGGGGTTTCGCATGCGCTGCAGGACAACGCCGAGCGCCGGCTTGTGGTCGACATCGGCGGCGGCAGTACGGAGCTCATCCTTGGCCGGCAATTCCGGGCGGAAGTCATGGAAAGCCTGCACATGGGCTGCGTGGGGATGACCAAGGCCTGTTTCGCGGACGGTAAGCTTCGCGCCGGTCAATTCAAAGACGCCATTAACCTCGCCCGCCAGGAGCTCGAACCGATCGAGCAGGTCTATCGGGATAGCGGTTGGGACCTCGCCATCGGCGCCTCGGGCACCATTCTCGCGGTGCAGGACATCCTCACGGAACTCATGCCCGACCAGGCCTCAATCACCCTGGAGGGCCTGAAGGCCATCAAAAAGCGCCTCGTCGACACCCGGCAGATTGAGAAAATTAGTCTGCCGGGACTGCCGAACGAGCGGGCCCCGGTCTTCGCTGGTGGCCTGGCCGTGCTCTACGGCATCTTTGAGTCCCTTGGCATCGAGGAAATGCAGGCCACAAACGGGGCTCTGCGGGAAGGCCTCATCTACGATCTGCTCGGTCGGGTGCAGCGGCAGGACGTCCGCGAGTCCACGGTACGGAGCCTCACGGAGCGATACCACATCGACCAGGTGCACGCGCGCCGGATCCGGGAAACGGCGATCACGCTACTGGCCCAGTCAGCACTGTCCTGGGGGCTTACAGATCCCTCGGACAAGCTCATTCTCGCCTGGGCGGCCGATCTGCATGAGATAGGCATGGACATCGCGCACAGCCAGTACCACAAACACGGCGGCTATCTGCTCGAAAACATGGATATGCCGGGGTTTTCGCGCCAGGACCAGCACCACCTGGCGATGCTGGTGCGCTCTCATCGCCGCAAACTGCCGGTGGACGAACTCGAGTTTTCCGAGAAGGTGCGGCGCCTGGCGATGCTGCTGCGCATCAGCGTGGTTCTACACCGAAGCCGCACGAACGATCCGCTGCCGCACGTCAATCTCAACGTGTCTGAGGAGGACATCCAACTGGAGTTCCCCGATGACTGGCTGAGCCGCCATCCGCTCACGGAACTCGACCTGGAAACGGAACACAACTACCTGAGCAGCATCGGCTACAAGCTCAAAGTCGTCACCTGAGCCTGACGTCAGTCTCCCGCCAGCTCCGAAAGGAGCGTTTCCTGAGCACTTTTGCGCCCCCCGCTGCCCGTCTGCACCCGCCCATAGCTGCCATCCTGACTCAGCTGCCAGGCCTGTGAGTTGTCCGTGAGATAGAGGCGGCATTCGGAAAGGATGCGCTTCATGAGCTGCGGATCTTCGATGGGGAAACAGGT
>JBCDDI010000495.1:0-3187 GCA_039180365.1 Pseudomonadota bacterium | reverse complement strand
GCCAGGGTTGTTGGTGTCGTAGGCGCTGCCGGAGGTAATTGGGAACGACGGTGACTGATTGATTACCACGTCGTTCTCCGAGCCGCCGAACATGCCGTAGATCTCAACGTTGTCGTTCAGATCGTGGCTGAAGGTACCTAAGAGTTGCTTACGACGTTCCTGCGAGAACAAATCGCGCGAAAGCAGATCGTTTTTGGTGGAGCAGAGTCCGGAATTCCGGGTGCGGTCGCCTCCGAGGGCCACGCAGGAAGAGTCGTTGATGAGGTTGGTCGGATCATTCGGCCCTACTCCCGGGATCAGTCCCTGGCCGGGCGTGGTGGCGAACTGGTCCTCAGGCAGGTTGAACGGGCTCGGATTTGCCACCGTAGGATCGATGACGAATTCTGTAGCGAACTCGCGACCCAACGTTGCCAGCGCTTCGCGCTCGAAATAGTTACCGCCGATTACGATGCTTGTTCTGTCGTTGCCGAACCCCCAGATTGCACCAATGACGGTATCGCTGTGTTCGTCGCGGTTAAAGCCTACAACACCGCTGCGGTAAGCCTCCGGGAGGCCGGTATCTTCAAAGCTGAAGGACCGACCTTTCAATGAATCCTGATACAGCGCTTGTATCTCGAAGCCTCTGAAGCTGCTCCGCGTTTTGAAGTTGGCGACGCCAGCAACGGCGTCCGAGCCATAAACTGCGGAAGCCCCGTCTTTCAGGATCTCGATGTTCTCAACCATGTTGAAAGGCAGCCGATTGATATCGACGAACTGTTCACCCCGGTTCGACAGCGAAGTGCCAACGTTCATGCGCTTGCCGTCCAGAAGGACAAGCGTTGATGCCAGGCCGAGGTTGCGAATATTGATGTTCGCTGCCCCGGCACCGCCGACGCTTTGCTCCTGGGCGGTAAAGTTTTCAGACCCAACGACGCTTGGCAGCCGCATGACCATATCGGCCAGCTGTGGTGTGCCTTTGGCTTCGAGTTCCTCGCGGCCAATGGCGCGGACCGGAGACGGCGCATCTTCAGGCGCCCGTTTGATGTAAGAACCGGTGACGACGATCTCTTCGAGAACGCCCTCCTCGGCGACGCTGGCGGCGCTGCAAGTCAGCGCGGCAGTGGCGGCAACGGTGGTTGCCAGATAGTGACGCAGACGCGAAAGCGTCCGCATGGAATATGCGGGCATTACGACTCTCTCCCTTGTTACGACTCGATCCGTTACGGTTTGTAACAGAGCGATTGCAACAACTTCAATGTGTCAACGCCCAGAAACTGGGGTCTGTGGCCCGACTGTCGGACAAAATGTTACAAATGGTTACGCCTGTCGGCGCGCGCCGAAGTTCTGCCAGGCGAGCAGTAAGACGGGGATGAGGCCGACCAGCAGAATGGCGAGAGAGGCGGTGGAGGCCTCGGCGATTCGTTCGTCCGAGGCCAGCCGATAAGCCCGGGTGGCCAGGGTCTCGAAGTTGAAGGGTCGTAGAATCAGGGTGGCCGGGAGTTCCTTGATCACGTCCACGAAGACGAGCAGCAGGGCAGTCAGCAGCGCTGGCGTCAGCAACGGCAGGTGGACGCGGGCGAGGAGTTTTCCGGGACGGGCACCCAGCATCCGCGCGGCGCCGTCATAGTTCGGATGAATCCGCGCGAGGCCCCCTTCCAGACTGTTGAAAGCAACGGTCAGAAAGCGCGCGAAGTAGACAAAGATCAGAGCCGCAACACTGCCCGTCAGCACGAGCCCCGTGCGCACCTCGAAGGTGGATTCCAGCCAGCCCGCCAGCGCTCTATCGAGGCTGGTTAAGGGTCCGATGAGGCCCACGGCGAGCACCATGCCGGGCAGCGCATAGCCTAGCGTTGCGGTCCGCACGCCAATTCGTAAGGCCCGTGCTCCCGGTTCCATGCGCGTTGCATAGTTGAGCCACAGGGCACACCCGGCCGTTAGCGCTGCGGCCAGGGTGCCTACGGTCACACTGTTACTGGCGAACGTCAGAAAAGATCGGCCGAAAAGCGGGTCGCCGGTGTCGACGGCGTGGTGCAGGAGGACTGCTCCCGGCAGCAGCAAACCGAAGCCGACAGGCAGCAGACAGAACAGCGTCGCTGCGACGGCCTGCCAGCCTGAGAGCGGCTCCCGGGGTGGCGGCTGGTTACGGCTTACAGGATTAGCGTGGAGACCGCGTCGCGCCAGCTGCTCAAAAATCACGAGCACAGCAACGATCAGAAACAGGCAGCCCGCAAGCTGCATGGCCGCCTGCTGTTCCCCCTGCGCATACCAGGTGCGGAAAATACCGTTGGTCAGCGTCGGCACGCCGAAGAAGTCCACCACGCCAAAGTCGGCGGCCGCCTCCATGAGCGCCAGGGCCAGGCCACCGGCGATCGCTGGTCGGGCATGGGGCAGGGCGATGGATCGAAAGGCCCGACCGCCGCTGGCGCCAAGGGTTCGAGCCGCTTCGGCCAGGGGGCGCGCCTGCTCGGCAAAAGCGTTGTAGCTGAATAGATAAACGTAGGGATAGAGGGTGAAGCCAAGCACGAGACCGGCGCCAGGCAGCGACCGGATCGAAGGCAGACCGCTTGCGAGCAGCCCTGTTTCCCGCAGCCAGCTCTGCAGGGGACTCGTGTAAGCGAGCATGTCAGCGTAGGCGTAAGCCACCACGTATGCGGGGGCCGCAAAGGGTAGAATCAGCAACCACGCGAAAACGCCGCGGCCGGGAAACTCGCGGTTGGCCACGAGCCAGGCACAGCTGACCCCAATAACGGCGGTCACTACCGCGACCCAGATCAGGAGCAGAAGCGTATTGACCACGTACTCGAGGAGCACGTTGTCCCTCAGGTGTTGCCAGACGTCGCTTGCGGGCGCCGCGAAGGTGAGCAGCACCGCGATGATCGGCACGGCAACGGGCAGCGCAATGAGTAGTGCGCTGAAGGTCCAGATCGATGGCCAGCGCGGGGCGCGTCCCGTGTCTGTGTCGGTAAGAGGGTGACTGGCCATGGGCGCGCAGTATAGCGAAACGACTTCCGAAGCCCTGGTCCAACCTGACGCCGGCACAGAACCCGTGCTCCGGGTGGAGTCGCTGGGACACAGCTATGGGAACGTGCGGGTGCTCGAAGGCCTGACGCTGGAAGCTGCACCCGGCGAGATTGTTTGCCTGCAGCGCCTCGAGCCCCGCGAGCACCCGCAATAGCGTGCTCTTGCCGCTACCCGATGCGCCGAGCAG
>JBCDDI010000494.1:0-3189 GCA_039180365.1 Pseudomonadota bacterium | reverse complement strand
GTGATGGTGGGGGAGATTCGCGACCTGGAAACGGCTGAAATCGCCGTCCAGGCGAGTCTTACGGGTCACCTCGTCATGTCCACACTGCACACGAACACCGCCGTTGGCGCCATCACGCGACTGGTGGATATGGGTGTGGAGCCTTTCCTGTTGTCGTCTTCCCTGGTTGGCATGCTGGCACAGCGGCTGGTCCGCGTGCTCTGCCCAGACTGCAAAACCCCGCGGCCAGCTACCGCGTCGGAAGCCTCCTTCCTGCGCCAGACCTCGGCGACGGTGTATGAGCCGAATGGCTGCGAAGCCTGTCAGGGCACCGGTTATCGTGGTCGAACGGGAATCTATGAGCTTGTCATCGTAGACGACACGCTGCGCCAGCTGATCCACGATCGGGTGTCGGAGCAGGAACTCACGGGCTACGCCCGGCGCCAGGCGCCAAGCATCCGCGACGATGCCGTGACCAAGATTCTCCAGGGCGTGACTTCCGTGCAGGAAGTGCTCAAGGTCACCCTCGAGGAGTAAGGCCTTCGGCCTGCTATGGCTGCTTACGAATACATTGCCCTCGACCCCCGCGGCAAAGAGAAGAAAGGCGTTCTCGAGGCGGACAGCGTCCGGCAGATCCGCCAGCTGCTTCGCGATCAGGGGCTTGTGCCTCTTGAAGTAGATGCGGCCCGAGAACAGAAAAGCACTGGAGCCGGCTTCTCCTTTGCGGATTTTGGCCGCCGTCTCGGGCCCCTCGACCGGGTGCTTTTTACCCGCCAGCTGGCAACGCTTATTGCCGCCGGCCTGCCGATCGAAGAAGCCCTGCAGGCCATCGCCCAGCAGGCGGAAAAGCAGGGCGTTCGCTCTCTTGTGATGGCCATTCGCAGCAAGGTGCTCGAGGGTCACTCGATGGCGTCAGCCCTTGGCGACTACCCCGGCAGCTTTTCGCATCTATACCGGTCAACAATTTCTGCCGGCGAACAGTCGGGCTATCTGGACAAGGTGTTGGAGAACCTGGCCGGCTACGAAGAGCGCCAGTTTGAATCAAGGCGCGATGTGGATATGGCCATGCTTTATCCGGTGCTGCTGACACTCTTTGCCTTCGGCATCGTCGGCGCGCTCATGATCTATGTGGTGCCGGACATGATCGGCGTGCTCGAGAACATGGGGCAGGAGCTGCCGCTGTCGACTCGCATTCTCATCGGACTTTCGGAGTTTGCTCAGTCCTGGTGGTGGCTGATCGTGATCGGTTCCGTTGCTGCCGTGGTCAGTGTCCGCTGGCTGCTCCAGCAGCCAAACGTTCGGCTTGCCTGGGATAAGCGCAAACTTTCGCTGCCGCTTGTTTCCCGGATCAGCCGCTCGGCCAACGCGGCCCGCTATGCGAACACGCTTTCGATTCTCTCCAGCAGCGGCGTCCCGCTGGTAGAAGGTATGAACATCGCTGCGGAAGTTGTGTCGAATGAGTTCCTGAAGCGGCGCCTCGCGGACGCCACGCAGCGGGTCAGTGAAGGCTCCAGTCTGCGCGTGGCCCTTGAAGGGGTGGGCTACTTCCCACCCATGCTGCTGCACATGGTGGCAAGCGGCGAATCGAGTGGCGAACTGGATTCCATGCTGGAGAAGGTTGCCGTCTATCAGCAGACAGAAGTGGAACGGATAGTCACAACGCTCGTCCGGCTCTTTGAGCCGGCGATGCTGGTTGTGATGGCCGTGCTGGTTATGTTCATCGTTATGGCCATACTGTTGCCTATATTGACGATGAATCAACTGGTCTGAGCCGGACAGGCGCCTGTGGGTGCTTCAACTGGGAGCCACCCATCAGATTGCGGCAGGCTCAAGCGGCGCAGATCAGAAGAAACGAATGAGAAAGTGAGAAGAACATGAGTGTTATCCGCCGTACCCCCAGGCGCACGAACAGACACAGCAGCTCCCGTCTTGCTCGGGCGCGTGGTTTTACCCTGATTGAGATCCTCGTGGTTGTGGTGATCGTTGGCATTCTCGGTGCCATCATCGTGCCGAATCTGCTCGGTCGTCCCGACCAGGCTCGAATCACCGCCGCCGAAAGCGACATCCGCTCCCTGGCGAATGCCCTGGATATTTACCGGCTGGACAACTTCGTCTACCCGTCCACGGAGCAGGGCCTCGAAGCGCTCGTGAGTCGCCCCGCCGGTTTCCCGGAGCCGAAGAACTACAGCCCCGACGGTTACATCAAGCAGCTGCCAACAGATCCCTGGGGCTCGCCCTACATCTATGAGCGCAGTGGAGACGCGTTCAGCCTCTTTTCCCTCGGAGCGGATGGCTCAGAAGGGGGCGACGGGCTGAACGCAGACATTCACTACGACGATCTCTGATCGCCGGAATCGATGTCCCTTCCGCCCCAAGAGTCCCAGGCGGAGATCATCATGCAGCGTTCCTTGAACGAAGTTGCCAGGCGATCGGCACGTAACGCTGATCACCTGCGGTATGCACCCTTCGATCGAAAAACAGAAGTGAAGGCTAGCGGCGGAGCTCGAGGTTTTACGCTTCTCGAAGTGCTCGTCGTTTTGACGATCCTTGCGGTACTCACGGGCACCGTGATGCTGTCGTTCACGGGCTCCGATCAGGAGCAGAACCTCCGCGGAGCCGCAGAACGGCTCGCCGTTCGCATTGAACTCGCCCGTCAATATGCGCTGACCCGGAACCGGGAGTGGGGGATCTATGTGGAGCCCGATACCTACCGCTTTGCCGAGTTCGATCCGGAGCAGTCAATCTGGGTGGAGCAGACCGCTCGACCCTTCGACCGGGCCGATCTGCCGGCCCTCGTGACCCTGTCCCTCGATCTTGAGGAATTCGACTTCCTGCCCTTCGATGAAAACGACGATCTGCCACAAATCCTGATCTTCTCGAGCGGCGAGGTTACACCGTTCCGCCTGCTGCTCGAGCCCGAGTGGCGCGCGCCGCCCTGGGCCCTGACGACGGATGGTCTGTCGCAGGTTGAGGCGAGCCGGGATGACGGGGCTCTGCTGTGAAGGCCTATTCGCAGGTGGCTGCAGCAGGTACGCGCCATGCCTCGACGGGCTCCCGTCGCGGGTTTACCCTGATCGAAGTCCTGGTCGCTCTGCTGGTTTTCTCCGTGCTGGGTTTTGCAGTCTCGTCCCGGGTTGGTGAGATCGTCAATCAGACCTACGTCATCGAGCGCCGTACCGTTGCCCACTGGGTAACGGACAATCACCTGAC
>JBCDDI010000493.1:0-3189 GCA_039180365.1 Pseudomonadota bacterium | reverse complement strand
GTTGATCATGCCAACTGCGAGAAGAAGGCCGCCGGTACCGCGCTCTCGCTGCTCTATCGTTATGTGGACAAAGCCGAGCTCCTGAAGCGCCTGTCACGACTCGCCCGGGAGGAGCTCCGGCACTTCGAGCAGGTGCACGGCCACCTTGAAGCGCGACAGATCCCCTATGTTCACCTCTCGCCGAGCCGCTACGCTCGAGGCTTAAGAACGGAGCTGCGCAACAGCGAGCCGGAACGGCTCATCGACACGCTGCTGACCGGCGCCGTTGTGGAGGCGCGCAGCTGCGAGCGGTTTCTCGGGTTGATCGAGGTGCTCGACGATGAGTTGGGACGGTTCTACGAAAAGCTGCTCGCCAGTGAAGCACGCCACTTTGAGGATTACCTGAAGCTCGCCGAGCGTTATGCCACGGCGCCGATCGGCCCGACGCTTGATGCACTGCTGGCGCGGGATGCGGAGTTGATCAGCGCGCCGGACACCGAGTTTCGTTTCCACAGCGGTCCGCTCGCCGCCTGAGCGGGTTTCAGCCTGGACCTGCGGCGGTGGTCGCGCCGGCCAGCGGCCAGCACTCAAGGTTCAGCTCCTCACCGGGCGCTGCCTGACGCGCAAGCCAGGCACAGCGCTCCCAGGCTCCGAGCACGGTCCGTTTACCCCAGCTGTGTTGATGACAGCCCGGTCGATGGGTGTGGCCGTGAATCAGCCTGACTGCGCCGAGTTCAGCCATGACCCGATCAACCTCGAGGGTTGTCACATCCATGATGTTCTCAGCCTTATTGGCGTTGGCGGTCCGGCTTTCTGCTCTAAGGCTTCGTGCCAGCTCCCGGCGCGCGTCGAGGGACTGACCCAGCACGCTGTCCTGCCACTCTTTGGAGCGGAACAGCGCGCGGACTTCCTGGTAGGCGGTATCTTCGATGCAGAAGGCATCGCCGTGGGCGAGGGCGGTGTCGTCGTCGAGGCAGGTCGGATCTTCGAGGAGCTTCAGGCCCGTCGCGTTGGCAAAACTGGGGCCGAAAAGAAAGTCCCGGTTGCCGTGCATGAGGGCAACCTCGCAACGCTCGCTGGCGCGGCTCAGCACCTCTGTGAGGGCCAGGGCCAGGGGACCGTCATCGTCGTCGCCGACCCAGACTTCCGTGATGTCCCCGAGCAGATAGATCTCGTCGGCGCGTTCGGCTTCCCGTGCCATGATGGCTTTGAAGCTCTGAAAGACGGCCGTCGACGGGTCTTCGAGGTGCAGGTCGGAGAGGAAAACGCGCATCAGCGACGGTCGGGGATATCCAGCGTGTGTTCTGCGGCCGCGAAGGTGTTCTGCAGCATGGCAACCCGCGTCATAGGGCCAACGCCGCCGGGTACCGGTGTGATCCAGCCGGCCACCTCGCTCGCTTCATCGAAGGCCACGTCTCCGTGGAGCTTACCGGCCTCGTCCCTGGTGATCCCCACATCGATGACGATGGCGCCGGGTTTAATCCAGTCTCCGCGCACGAGGCCCGGTTTGCCGACGGCAGAAACCACAATATCGGCACTGCGGGCGCGGGCGGCGGTATCCCGGGTGAATTTGTGCGCCGTTGTTACCGTACAACCGGCGAGGAGCAGCTCGAGGCCCATGGGTCGGCCGACGTGGTTGGAGGCGCCAATAACTGTGGCGTCCAGCCCACGCAATTCGACGCCGGTGTGCTCCAGGAGCTGCATGATGCCCATGGGCGTGCAGGAGCGGATGGACGGCCGCCGAAGGGCGAGGCGACCGATGTTGTAAGGATGAAAGCCGTCGACGTCCTTTAGAGGGTCGATGCGATCGATGATCCGGTCTTCGTCGATGTGCTCCGGCAGGGGCGACTGGACGAGAATGCCGTCGATGCTGTTGTCCCCGTTGAGCGCTTCAACCCGGTCTTCGAGGTCCTCCTGGGTGATGTTGGCGGACAGGTGCTGGAAGTTCGAGTGGAAGCCCACCTCTTCACAGTCGCGCCGTTTGCCCCGGACGTAGATCTCAGACGCCGCATCGTTGCCGACGAGGATTACGGCCAGTCCCGGGGGCCGTTCACCGCGAGCCTGGCGATCGGCAACGGCGGCTTTCAGCTTGGCTCGGGCCGCCCGGGCCACGGCTTTTCCGTCAAGTATCTTCGCGGACATTCTGTTGGCTTCAGGTGCTTCTCGAAAGAGCGCGCATTCTACCTGAGCGATCGCACCCTGGGGGCCTCGAACGCGCGGGAGCGGGCGCAGCGACGCTGTTTGACGGTCTCCAGAGGCGCCAGTATCATCCCGCCGCTTCTCGAAAGGATGCCTTCGGGGTATAGCGCAGTCTGGTAGCGCGCCTGCTTTGGGAGCAGGATGTCGGGAGTTCGAATCTCTCTACCCCGACCAAAATTACCGTAACCGCTTTTGCTAGCGGCAGGGGTAGTTGCCGGAGGTTGCGGAAGCAAACTCCTAAGCTGCTGCCGAAGGCAGCGGCCAGGCGCCCGTAGCTCAACTGGATAGAGCATCGGCCTTCTAAGCCGGCGGTTGAAGGTTCGAGTCCTTCCGGGCGTGCCATTCGCATCGTCGGAGGCGATGCCTGAGGTCGGACGGCCGGCCTCAGATGCAGAACAGTGGTGGACGTAGCTCAGTTGGTAGAGCTCCGGGTTGTGATCCCGGTGGTCGCGGGTTCGAGCCCCGTCGTCCACCCCATTTTTCCGCCTTGTTAGTCAGGCTCTCGTTACCTTAGATTTTTTCCAGATAACGTCGGTTTTAGGCGCAGTTTTCACAGCCGAACCCGGATCATTCACTTTAGCGATCAGTTTAACCATGCAGATTTCCATCGAAACCATGACCGGCCTCGAACGTCGTCTGACGATCTCCGTGCCGTCGGAAACTTTTGAAGCCCAGATCAGCGACCGCCTCGGCGAAGCCGCACGCCAGGTCCGGCTACCCGGCTTCCGTCCCGGTAAGGTGCCTATGCGTGAGGTGCGCCGCCGCTTCGGGCCCGCAGTCCGAGCGGAGGTTGCCGGTGAGCTCATGCAGTCGAGCTTTGTTGACGCTGTGCAAAAAGAAGAACTTGCGCCGGCGGGTTCACCGAGCCTGGAAGTCGTAAAGATGGATCCGGGGATGGATTTTGAGTTCACGGCCACTTTCGAAGTGTTCCCTGCCGTTGAGCTTTCCGATCTCAGCAAGGCCACGGTGAAAAAGCCGGAAGCGGAAATTACCGAAGCGGACCTGGAGATG
>JBCDDI010000492.1:0-3207 GCA_039180365.1 Pseudomonadota bacterium | reverse complement strand
GCGGTAGCGGGCCTTGCGCTCAGCGTGGCGGTGCTGGTGGTTGTCGTCAGCGTGATCAACGGTATGGAGCGGGAACTCGAGAACCGGGTATTCGGCATGCTGCCGCATCTGACGCTCTATGGCCGGGAACCTCTGCCCATGGATCCGGCGGAACAGGCGGCACTCCAGGAACTGCCAGGGGTCGCCGGTGTGGCGCCGCTCATCCAGCAGGCCGGGCTTGCTGCCGTGGCCGACCGGGTGACCGGCATACTGATCACCGGTATCGACGCCGACTACCGACGCGTCTCTGACTACGCGCAGTACCTCGTGGCCGGTGATGCAGACCTCGAGGCGGGCGCTTTCGATGTCCTGCTCGGTGCTGGGGTTGCGAAGGCGCTCGCAGTTGAGGTTGGCGATCGGGTCAGTCTGGTGCTGCCGAGCGCCACGGTCACCCCGGCTGGCCTTTTTCCCCGACAGAAGCGCTTTACCGTTCGCGGCATCGTCCGCTCTCAGTCTGAAATCGATGCACGAGCCGCCTATGTGCACAGCGCCGACGCGCGACGGCTGCTCCGGCTCGGAAATCGCATTCAGGGGTATCAGCTGCGCGCTGAGGATCTCTTTGCGGCGGATACGATTGCCGGTGCGGCAGCGCTGGCGCTGGGCCCGGATCGGGTGTTCCCGCGCAGCTGGATGCGCACCCACGGCAATCTCTATCACGCGATTGGCGTGCAGAAAACGACGATGTTTGTGCTGCTGTCCTTCCTGATTGCGGTGGCTGCCTTCAATCTTGTGTCCACGCTGGTCATGGTTGTCGACCAGCGTCGCAGCGACGTCGCCATTCTGCGAACGCTGGGCAGCGACAGCGGAACCGTTGTCTGGGCATTCCTCCTGCTTGGTACCACCCTGGGACTCATCGGCATTGTTGGCGGATTGCTGGGCGGTGTGCTGATAGCAGCCAGTCTTCCTGGCTTCTACGCCTGGGTGACGGACACCTTCAGCCTGGATCTCATGAGTCAGTATTTCGTCAGCTACCTGCCCGTAGAGATCCGGTTCACCGATCTCTGGGGCATCGCGTTGACCGCGCTGCTACTCGCCATGATCAGCACCTTCTATCCCGCCTGGCGGGCGTCGCGGCTGCGGCCCTCAGAGGTGCTGGCGCATGAGTGAGGGAGGGGATTCCGTGCCAGCGTCCCCCGAAAAGGACGTGCTCATCGCTCAATCGTTGGTGAAGAGTTACCAGCAGGGTACCAATGCGGTCCCAGTGCTGCGGGGCGTAGACTTCTCTGTCAGTGCCGGCGAGCGGGTTGCCATCATGGGCCGCTCCGGCGCGGGGAAGAGCACGCTGTTGCATCTGCTCGCAGGCCTCGACGAGCCCGACTCCGGATCTGTGCTCGTCTCGGGGACGGATCTGACTGCAGCAGATCCGGCGGAGCGCGCTGCGCTGCGTAACGCGCATATGGGTTTCGTTTACCAGTTTCACCATCTGCTGCCCGAGTTTTCAGCCCTTGAGAACGTGGCCATGCCGCTGCGCCTCGGCGGCGCACGGTCGACTGAGGCGGAGCAGGCCGCTGCTCAGCTGCTCAGCCGGGTTGGCCTGGCTGAGCGTCTCGGGCACCGGCCGGCAGAACTCTCTGGTGGCGAACGGCAGCGGGTTGCCGTCGCCCGGGCCCTGGTGACGACGCCGGCCGTTGTCCTCGCCGATGAGCCAACGGGTAACCTCGATCGCGAGAACGCCGAGCAGACCTTTGCCCTCATGGGTGAACTGTCCCGGGAGCGGGGCATCAGTCTGGTGATCGTCACTCATGACCAGGCCATGCTCGACGGGGTTGATCGGGTCCTGCGTCTCGAGGATGGGGTGATCCAGTGACTGACGCTGTCGCGTGGAACCTGGCGCTGCGCTATCTGAAGACCCGTCGGAAACATTTTGCCGCCTTCATCACCTGGGTCTCTATGGCCGGTTTGATGCTCGGGGTGCTCGTGCTGACCGTCGTGTTATCTGTCATGAACGGTTTTGATCGGGAGCTGAAGACTCGAATCCTTGGCACGGTACCGCACGTGCTGCTCGAGGCAGCCATCGATGACGAGCGCGTACGCCGGGCGCTCGATGACGAAGCGGTCGTTAACGGCTACGAGTTCTTCCTCGGCGCCGGCATGCTCACGCGAGGTGGCGCGGTTAACCCGGTCTCTGTGTACGGTATCGATCCCGGAGACAGTGTGGCCCTGGACAGCATCGCTGGAGCCATGCGCTACGGGAGTCTCGCTGATCTTTCGGGCCCCGGACGTGAGATTGTGCTTGGCGCGCCGTTGGCTTCACGGCTCGGTCTGCTGCCGGGAGACACGGTAGCGCTGATCGTCTCCGAACCGACCGGCACCGGCCTCAAGCCGGTAATTCAGCCCTACCGGCTGGTCGGCACCTTCGAACTGGGCGCAGAGCTTGACTATGCGCTGGTGGTGATGGCTTTCGAGGATTTCCCTATTGCGGACCTGGCTGCCGTTGGCAGTACCGGGGTCAGGCTGACGCTGACGGATCCGCTGCTCGCGCCGCGGCTCAGCGAAACGCTCAGAGCGGCGTATCCGGATCTGGCCGTGGAGAGCTGGTCGGAAAGCTACGGGGAACTCTTTCAGGCCGTGCGCCAGGAGAAGGTCCTCATGTTTCTGATTCTGTTGATGGTTGTCGCCGTGGCCGCGTTCAACATTGTCTCGGGGCAGATGATGGTTGTTACTGACAAGCGGGCCGACATTGCCATTCTCCGGACCATGGGGGCGAGCGCTGCAACGATCCATCGAGCCTTCCTGCTGCAGGGCGTGTTGATTTCGCTCCTTGGAATCTGCGGCGGTCTGCTGCTCGGTGTGCTGGTTGCCTTCGAAATCAACGCCATCGTCAGCTGGATGAAGGCCTGGTTTGGCTTCGGGCTCCTGGACGGTACCTACTTCGCGGAAGTCCCGGTGCAACTGGAGGCCTTCGATCTCCTGCTCATTGGCCTCCTGGCGGGCGGTCTCTGTTTACTTTCAGCCTGGGTTCCGGCTCGACGGGCTGCGGACCTCAACCCCATCGACGGTCTGCATCTCTGAAGCAGCGGCTTTCTCCAGTCGGCGCCGGGTCTTCCGCTCACGCCAGCGGCTGATCACATGGAAGCGCCAGGCGACACGTACGAGCACAAAGCCGGTAACCCCGGCCACCCAGCCGCACAACAGCGATCCGAAAATCAGCGGGTAGCCGATGTCGTC
>JBCDDI010000491.1:0-3211 GCA_039180365.1 Pseudomonadota bacterium | reverse complement strand
GTTCAAATCTGTGGCGCGGGGATAAACCCCGGTCGCGAAATTGATATCAAGACCGTTGGCCGCGCTTCCAGCGGCGAATTTGTTTGCCCCTGATGCTGGGAGAGGCGGAGATGCTGAACGTGAAAATGCCGATGCGAGCCAGTCAGAAGCGCCAGAAGGGGCTTTCGATGATCGAGCTGCTCGTGGCCGTGCTCGTCCTTGCCATCGGCGTTTTCACGTTCAGCATCTCCGCCTCTCTCAGGATCAGGGGCAATCAAACTCGCCGCTGGAAGCGCGGCCAACGGTGTTGATATCAATTTCACGACCGGGGTTAATCCCTGCGCCACAGATTTCAACGGTGCCGGCGGCCGCCAGCGTCAGCAGGCCACGACCGTTGTAGGTGAGCATGGGAACGCCATTCAGGGCGCCGGTGGCATCCATGGTTGTGGCGCCCGCCGCTTCAAAGGTCCGAAGCGCGCCACCACAGTTTCCTGGCGTGCCAACCACTACACAGTAGCCACCACCCCATTCGTTGTTGTTGTTCGGTGCCATCGACTGGATGCTGACAAGAGCCCCACGGTTGACCGCTTCACTGCGTGCCAGGTTAACGGCGGAAATGAAGTCGTTGCCCCGGGCGGTCATGTTCCGCTGGTCGATGAAGGTATTGAACGCCGGTAGCGCCATGCCCAGCAGAATTGCAGCAATGGCCATGGCCACCATCAGCTCAATGATGGTGAATCCGGAGAGGAATCGCTTATTAGAAAACTTACTTAACAAACTCTTCTCTGCTCAAAATGAGTCCAGCGAAGAGTTTAGAGCGCCGGGTATTGAAGAAAATGCATACCCGACAAGAGGGGGTGTTTGACCGGATGAGTGGTCACCCGTTGCTCTGCGGGGCTCAGCAGCTGAGGAACCCAAGGGCAACAGGGAAACAAATCAGGACTCTTCCCAGTCCATTTCGTCCGCATCGATCCCATTAGCGGGAACATCCTCATCCCAGCCACGCTGACCGTTCGAGTCATAGGAGATCAGCCGGTTCTGATCAGTGCCGTTGAGGGGCACGGCAGTTAACGTAAAGTTTGCTGCCGTTCCATTCACGTCGATGCGATAACGCGGCGGCTGGCTCGCCATCGATCGAGGCTGGCAGATCCCCAGATCGATCTGACCGGCGTCCCCTCCCCCGTCCGCAGAACCTTCGTAGCTGAAGGTTGTGCTTGCCCGACGCTCGAGTGCCTGGGCGCAGTCGAGGAGGTCAGCCATGGCTTCCGTACGGTAGGTCCTATCGCTGTAGCGTGTATATACGGGTATGGCGATCGCCGCCAGCAGCGCCAGGATGGCAACCGCCACCATCAGTTCGATGAGCGTAAATCCTTTAGTCCGCGAACCCATGCTTCTTCCCGTAACCCGTTGAAACCAATGACCTTCTATCCCGGGACTAGCCCGGAGCGCGGACGTCGATGATGGAGACATCAAAAACAATGCGACGGCCGGCCAATGGATGATTGAAGTCTACTTCCACGTGCTCTTCCATGACCTCGCGCACAACTCCGGGTAATTCCCCGCTGGGGCCGTTAAAAGACATGATCAGGCCAACCTCAAGCTGCTCGTCGGCACCGAAGCGATCGCGGCGCAGGCGCTGCACGTTCTCCATGCGGTGGTCGCCGAAGGCGTCCTCAGGTTCGAGCAGGATCTGCGCGTCGTCCCCGGGCTTCATGCCGAGAATCGCGTTCTCGAAGCCTGGCAGCAGACTGCCATCTCCCACTGTGAACATCGCCGGATCACCCCGGCGGGTTGTATCGACCTCCTCGCCGCTCTCGAGATGTAGCGCAAAGTGCAGTCGCACCCGGTCCCCGGGCTCAATCGCCCGGGCATCAGGACCGCTGATCAGTTGACTCATGAGATTCCTGCCAAATTCGAAAAAAGCACAGCGTTATCGCGTAAGGGCACGACCACCGATACAAACCAGTTGATCACTTCCCAGCCTGCTCCGCCCGACGGTCCGCCAGATAGCTGCCGAGGAGGATCAGTATCCAGAGCACGGCCCCTATAAAAAGGCAGATATCCGCGACGTTGAACGCCGGAAAGTACCAGCTGCCGTAGTGCACGAGAATAAAATCAACAACATAGCCGTGCACCAGCCGGTCAATGGCGTTGCCCAAAGCACCGCCCAGTATGAGACCGTAAACCAGGCCCATAATTCGATCGGCAACGGGCAGTCGTCTGAGCTCGACGACAATGAAGACCGTAAAGGCCGCTGCGAGGATGACGAAAAACCAGCGCTGCCAGCCTCCGCTGCCGGCTAAGAGCGAGAAGGCCGCGCCATCGTTGTGCCAGCGCACCCAGCTGAATACGGGCAGCACGTCCACCCGCTCTCCGTGCGCGAGGGTGCTCGCGACGTACCACTTCGTCGCCTGGTCGATGACAACGGCAATGGCCTCAACGCCCAGCCAGCGATACCAGGCAGAATCCCGATCCATGGCCTCACTCATGATCCCGCTGCAGCCGCTCCAAGGAGCGCTTTCGCCTGCGCCATATCCGCAAAGATCTGGGCCTTGAGGGCATCCAGGCCATCAAACTTCTGCTCGTCGCGGATTTTCTCGACGAACTCAACGGTCAACAGCCGCCCATAGAGATTCCCCTCATAGTCGAAGAGGTGGACCTCCAGCAAGGGCTCCTTGCCATCGACGGTGGGTCGGATGCCGATGTTGGCAACGCCGTCATAAACCCGATCGAGGCCCTGCACCCGCACCGCATACACCCCTTCGAGAGCCGCACGGTACCTCTGCAGGCGAATGTTTGCCGTCGGCACGCCAAGCTGGCTGCCGAGCTGCCGCCCGTAGACCACACGGCCCATGATGAAGTAGGGGCGGCCGAGGAGTGCTTCTGCGAGCGGGAAATCCCCCTCCGCAAGCGCTGCACGAATGCGGCTGCTGCTGACCCGCTCTGTCTCGTGCGTGAAGGTGCCCATGTGGCTCACGCCAAAACCATGGTTTTTCCCGGCAGCCTCCAGCATGGCGTAGTCGCCGGCCTGGTCCTTCCCAAAGCGGAAGTCATCACCTACGACGATGTAACGAATACCGAGCTGCGAGACGAGCAGTTCCTCAATGACCCATTCAGCCGACGTATTGCGCGTGGACTCGTTGAAGGGCAGGCAGAGCAGCCGGTCGAGACCAGTCTCGCAAAGCAGCGTCGCCTTCTCCCGGAAGCGCGTGAGCCGTGCCGGAACCTTCTC
>JBCDDI010000490.1:0-3212 GCA_039180365.1 Pseudomonadota bacterium | reverse complement strand
CTCATCCATCCTCACCAGCGCAAGCCGATCCGGACGGAACCGATTACCCAGACGCTCAACGAAAGCGCGCCCCAGCTGCTCGGGTTCGGGATTGGAGGAAACTAGCGCCACCGCTTCCCAGAGCAATGACATGTTCCGGTAGTCTTTCTCGGAGTCGGTGGTGAAGATGCCCGTCAGCGGGTCAAAGTGGCTCAGGCCTTCCGCGGAATCCGACATGGCGCTCAACGTCATCTGCCCGCCGCCGGAGAGCTTGGCCTGATTCAGGGTGATGTCTGCGCGCTGGATGAGCTCGAGAGGATCGGAGTTCCGATTCAGCAGATAGTCCATATCAGCGATGGCGCCGCCCACCGTGAACTCGAGCTTGAGACGGCCTTTCAGGTAACTCTGCTCGGAAAGCAGGCGTTTGAATTTTCGCGCCGCAACCTCACTGCTGTCTTCATCGGTCGCTGGGAGCACAAGGCCAAAGGCGGCACCCCCGTAGCGAAAAACCGCATCAGTTTCGCGGATCGCGCGAGCCAGACGCGCGGCAATCTCGCGCACGGCCAGGTCCCCCGCTTCCCGGCCGAAGCGATGATTCACCATGACAAAGTCGTCGGCGTTAATGAGCAGCACGGCCAGCGGCTGACCGTTCGACTTACCGGCGGCGAGGGCACGTCTGAGATAGGTTTCGAACTCCTTGCGACCGGGCAGCTGACTGACCGGGTCCTGCAGAGAACGACTGAAGTGATACACCTGCCAGGCGAGCTTCGAGGCGAGCGTGAGGAACCGCGCGAGCCAGACGTCTGCGCCGTTGTCCTGTGAGGGTGCGCCCGCATCATGAACTAAGAGACGCTCCGGATGCGCCGCGCGAGACAGCCCGATCCAGAGTCCGCCGTCGAGCGCCGGTGCTGTGTGTACGAAGGGGTAGGCCCGGCGCTCGCCGATTTCCGGGGCGACCTGATCGGGTCTGGGCAGAATGCCGCTCAATGGAAAAAACAGGGCGAGACTGTCTCTGGCTTCGCTGTTTAAGCGGGTCGGTTTTCCAGAGAGGCGTGCTTCCCGCGCCGCATCCGCGTTCAGGAATTTCCAGGCTCGCTCGACGGAACCAAACTCGGGGATGTGGCTCGCGCTGGTGGAACTGAGTAACAGACTGTCGCGGTCGAGCGGCTCCATATGCAGCAGCATGGTGCAGCCCTCGGCTTCACACAGCCGCTTCAGCTCTTCCGCGTACTCTTCCAGCAGCGCAGGTACCGAGGCCACTCGCGCTCTCCCTTACGACAGCAAAGAAATCGACAGGTGTCTTCCGGAACCTTCCGGCGCCGCGGCTCGCAGGCGCAAAAGCAGGCCGCCATCCATGGCAACCGAGGCCTTCGCAGGCTAGATCGGGCGTACATCCTGTCGCCGTAGTGAGGACAGTTTAGGGTGCGCAAAAAATATGACTGAGACACCGGTCAAAATTTCTGCGCAGCGATGAAAAAAGTGGCGCGATCGCAGGGGGCGCTGAATCTGTGCATTGCACGGCCGCAGGGATGCGCGGTAGCTTCGTCAAAAAAATGGGATCAGTTCATGTCTGCAGCACCTCGAAGGTCGGTCAAACGACAGCTGGGCCTCTTCGCCGTCATTGCGGCTGTCCTGGGATTCAGCACGGGCAGCTGGGCGGCAGCACCCGCCGATGAAGCCGCCCTGCCGAATATTGAAGTGATTCCGCAGGCCCTCGGAGAGATGCACTGGCCGATCACCACCTCAAGCGAGCGAGCCCAGGCGCTTTTTGACCAGGGTATGCAGCTCCGCTGGGCCTACAACATGAAGGAAGCTGCCCGATCCATGGCGACGGCGCGGCGCGCGGATCCAGCCTGTGCCATGTGCTGGTGGGGTGAGGCCTTTGCCCTGGGGTCGTTCCTGAACGGCGGCATGACGGCGGAGAACGCACCCCTTGCCTACGCCGCCATCAATCAGGCGGCCATGCTCCTGGACGACTACGCAAGCCCGGTCGAACGGGACCTCATTAACGCGGCCCTCGTGCGCTATCCGGCCGACTACGATCCCGATAACCGACGCCCTGTGGACGAGGCTTTTGCCCGGGAGATGGCCCGGGTCTACGAGAAACACCCTGAACACCACGAAGTTGCCGTCGTCTATGCCGTGGCGCTGTTTATGCTTGAGAACCGTCGCGGCTACCGGGACGTCTACGACCCCGACGTGCAGCACCTGCACAAAGTGCTGCGCGGGGTGCTCGACGACGACATCCGCCACGCGGGTGCCTGCCACCTTTATATCCACGCCACGGAATCGAGCCAGCATCCGGAGTGGGCACTGCCCTGCGCGGACTATCTTGGTAACACCATCAAAGTGGCGAGCCACATCCAGCACATGCCTTCCCACACCTGGAACGAGGTTGGTCTCTGGGGTCGCTCTGTGGAGGCCAACACCGCCGCCTGGCATTCGGATCTGAAAGCCCGGAAAAACCAGGGCTTTTCCTACGGCGCCTCACACAATCTGCACATGCTGCTCTTTGCCGCTTCCTACGATGGCCAGGGCGCAACGGCCACGCAGGCGGGCCGTGACTACGCCAAGGTGACGGACGGCAACACCATGTATGAAGTGCTCACCCTGCTTCGCTTTGGCCGCTTCGATGAAATCCGCGAACACGACCGTCGCCCCGATGACGACGTGGCCGCAGCCCTGTGGGACTTCGCACTGGGCTACGCGAGCCTCCGTGAGGGTGATGCGAAGCGTGCCCGCCGGTTGCAGCAGAAGACCGCAAAGTTCGCGGCAACGACGGAGTCGCGCTTTCGTTTTCATCCTGCGAGCCAGGTTGTGGGCACTGCCGCGCACATTCTCGACGGGGAGATCCTGCGGGCGGAGGGTGAAATCGAAGGGGCCATCGCAGCCTTCGAACAGGCGGTGGAGACGGAAGACCTTATGGACTACGACGAGCCCGAACCCCTGCCCTTCTCGGCTCGGCACTGGCTGGGCGCTGCTCTGCTCGAGGCAGAGCAGTTCGAAGCTGCCGAAGTCGTCTATCGCCAGGAGCTGAAGGATCACCCGCATAACGGCTGGTCGCTCTTCGGTCTCAAGCTGGCGCTGGCCGCACAAGGCAAGACGGACACCGGCGTCGAAGAAGACTTCGAAAAGAGCTGGGCTCGATCGGATACCTGGATCACCGCCTCGAGGTTCTGAGGAACTGCGCGGGCTTTCGCAGAGCCTGGGCTGGGCTGGGCTGGGCTGGGCTG
>JBCDDI010000489.1:0-3223 GCA_039180365.1 Pseudomonadota bacterium | reverse complement strand
CGCTTCACGGGGCATTTCTTCATGTTGTCGAGATAGCCTGCGAAGGCCGCCGTTGCGGAGCGGGCTTTGCGCAGGCTGGCCGGGACCTCCTTGATGGCCGGCACGTCAAACAGATTGGGGTCGAATGCGGTGAGATTCGTGGAGATATAGGCGCCCTTCTGCTTCATGAGTCGGGCAATTTCGCAATCGAAGGCGAAGCCGTGTTCGATGCTTTTCACACCCGCTTCAAGGGCACCCATGATCGCTTCTTTGCGATAGGAATGAGCCATCACATAGGTGCCGTACTCATTGGCAACCGCTACCGCCGCCTCAATCTCCGCCTTTGAGCCCGCCAGCAGCTGCCAGGGATCGAAGGCGGATACCACGCCCCCGGACTGCATGTACTTGAGCTGCGTCGCCCCCATCCGGAAATTGTTGCGACCAAACTTCTGTACTTCGGCGACGCTATCGACTTCCTGTGCCAGATTCAGACGCCCGAAGTTCGTCGATTCGCCAACGGGTGAAGTGAAGTTGGCGAAATCCGCATGGCCACCCCGAGTGCCGAGAAACGCGGCGGATGGGTAAAACCGCGGTCCGACAATCTGCCCTGCGTCGATGGCGCGCCGCAGTCCCGCGTTAGCACCGCCGGCATCGCGCACCGTTGTGAAGCCCTGCATGAGGTACATCTCCGCCATCCGAGTTCCGTGAATCGCGAAGTCTTCCCAGGTTGTTCCCGCTTCCATCGCTGGGAGGTTAGGCCCCATGAGCATCAGGTGGGCGTGTGTTTCGATGAAGCCTGGGAGCAGAGTACCGCCCCGCCCATCAATGACGATCGCGTCTGCGCTGGACAGATCAGCGCCCACCTCGGCGATGAGCTTGCCTTCAACCAGCACGTCGACAGTCTGCAGCGCGTTGCTGGTCCCATCCCAGACCTGAACGTTTGTCAGCAGGACCCTGACAGGGACTTCTTGCGCCTGGGCGGTCAGGATCACACCGGCAAGCGCCAACATCATGAGCGCACAACTATGGATCGGATTTTTCATCTTTTACTCCTCAATCTCAGCTTCAGCCGCGAAACGGCAGACACGGCCAGACCCGCCCTTCGCCGCGGCGTAAACACCCGTCAAGCTATGTGAACGAACGGCCGCGGGCTTGCCATTTCACGCCAAGCTCTTACGGTAGGGACACCCTGAGAGTTGCTTCGAAAGGAGGCGGGCACCGGGGATGCAACCCGTTCTGATCATGAGAGCCGGTTACCTGGCTTCATACGTTTTCGCATTGCAGAAACTTCGGCTGGATCCGGCACCTCTGCTTGCCCGCCATCATCTGCCGGATGCGGCCGCGCAGCTGGGCGATTTCATGCTGTCAGCCCGGGACGTCCATGAATTCGTCGAGGAGGCCACGTCGCTCGCCCCCCCTGGGACGCTCAGCACGATCGCCGGTCTGCACAACGCTGACCATCAGCCGAATCCCTTCCGGGAAGGCACGCATCACGCCGTCAATCTGCTAGACGCCATCCATCGACACAATGCCCTGGTTCCACGCTACGGTCCCGGAGCCCGCTTTGCGGTTCGCATCAACGGCCATGAGGTGTGCTGGCGTAAAGCGACGCGCTCACCTATGGCCGAGACGGAAATCTTCTGCGTGGCGAACCTGATCGGACACGTGCGCGCCTTTACCCATCCGCGCTGGCTGCCAACCTCGGTTGCGGTAGCGGTGGCAACGCCTGAGGCTCTGAGTAACCAGCCGGCGCTGGCAGGCATGGCTGTCGTCAGCTCCCGGGATGATGGCACGCACATCCACTTCCGGATCAGCGACGTCTGGCGGAAGCCAGCGAGGTCTGGAGGGCCCGTCGACCGCCTGCAACCTAGCAACGCCGATGAGCCCGACTTCATCGAGTCCCTCCGCCTCCTCATGCAAGGCTACGCCCGCACCGGCACGCTGAGCCTGGACGAAACCGCCCGCGCGGCGCGTCTGAGCGTGCGGACCCTGCAGCGGCGCCTTAAGGAAGCAGGCGTGTCGCACGCTACCCTTGCGGATCAAGCACGCTTTGCGGTGGCTCAAGATCTGCTGACGACCGCCAGGGACCTGTCCATCACCGAGATCGCCTTTGAGCTCGGCTACAGCGATCCCGGTTCCTTCTCCCGAGCCTTCCGGCGGTTCGCCGGCATACCACCCCAGGACTATCGACGCGAACGACTGGCGGACCTCAACCGTACAGTGGCCTGACCGGCGGCCGTCGTGCGGTTCTGAACGCAGCTGCCCGCAAGGCCGCTCCGCTGCTACGATGCCGCCTCGATAAGGAGAACCCCGTGCCCCTGGAACTGACTGATCGCGAAGCCCGCGTTATCGGCTGCCTGATGGAAAAGTCCGTGATCACCCCGGACCAGTACCCGCTGACCCTGAACGCGCTCGCGAATGCCTGCAATCAGAAATCCTCCCGGGATCCGGTCATGAACCTCGAACCGGGTGAAGTGCTGGCGACCATTCGCGCCCTGCAGGATAAACACCTCGTTCGCTCGGAAGAGAACTTCCGCACCCAGGTGGAGAAGTTCACGCACCGCCTCTGCAACACGCCTTTCTCTGACTACGAGTTCGATCCTGCCCAGTTCGCCATCATCACCGTGCTGCTGTTGCGGGGCCCGCGAACGCCAGGGGAGCTGAAGGCCAACGTCGGCCGTCTGCACACCTTCGCAGACAACGCCGAGGTGCAGGCAACGCTCGAAACCCTGCGGAATCGGGAAGGTGGCCCCGTCGTTGCTGAGCTGCCCCGCACGCCGGGGCGTCGCGATTCGGAATACATGCATCTGCTGTCCGGACCCGTTGAAAACGCCGTGCAGGGCCAGGGGGCGAGCAGCGATCGCGGTGCGTCAACTCAAAGCAGCAGCGTGCCAGCCGTTTCTGCGCCTCGTGAGTCAGAAGCTTCGACGCTGGAAGCACGCCTGACCGCGCTGGAAGCCGAAGTGGCCAGCCTGAAGCAGGAACTCGCCGCGCTCCGCGGGGATAACGACGCCGGCTAGGGACGGGCCTGGACCAGCCGGGTCTAGAACATGTTCGGACAGTGGGGTCGACGCCGGGTCGAGAAGAGTCCGTCGAGCGCTGCCGCACGGTCGGCGTCCGGAATCATCAGCCGGCCCATGCGCGCGAGCTCACTTGCCCGGGCTTGCCCCGCCAGCAGCGTTGCCAGAGCATCGGGTCGAGTGGCGAGGTCAGGTGCAGTACTCCCTGTCAGGCGTTCAACATT
>JBCDDI010000488.1:0-3225 GCA_039180365.1 Pseudomonadota bacterium | reverse complement strand
GGCACGGTCTATACCTATACGGTAGCGCAGCGGCCGCCGCACCCGGTCTTCATGGCGCAGTGCCCGCTGGTGATCGCCGTGGTGGAGCTTGAAGAGGGGCCGCGGCTGATGACCAACATCGTTGGCTGCGAACCGGCCGACGTGGCGGTTGGGATGCCCGTGCGGGTGGCGTTTGAGGCCATCGACGACAGCGAGATGGTATTGCCGGTCTTTAAGCCTGGCTGAGAAAGCTGATTAGGAGGAAGCGGACATGAATAGCCATAGCGATCAGGAAGCCGCGCTGCTGGCTGCCCAGGCTTGGCGAACGGAAACACCCGGTCATGCAGGCTGGGAGCGCAGCGTCCGCCCGGACGATACCAACAAGTACTACGTAATCTCCGCCGACTGTCACGCCATTGAGCCGAAGGACTGGATGACCGGCTACATCGCCGACGACGTGCGCGAGCAGCTGCGCAATCGGCGGGCCAGACGCGAAAAGGAGATGGATCAGGAACGGGCTGAGGGGGTGCGGGAGCCGAAGGAGGCACCGGAGGCTGGAAACGGCGCAAAGAAAGAGGCCTCAGTGCCGACCCATCTGCTCGACCGATCGAAGATGGCGGGCGAAGATCTCGAACGGTTCCTCTCGGGGCGCTATCCGGATGAGCGAGTGAAAGACAACGTCCGCGATGGCGTTGATGCGGAGATCATCTTCCCCGGAGCCGCTTTCCTGGCCGCGCAGGTTGCTAACGATGATCCGGCACTGGCCATGCGCCTTTGTGAAGGTTGGAACAACTGGGCGCGGGACTGGTATGGCGATCACTGGGACGTGCAGTTTCCCATGGCCTTTATCACGACCGCCGATGTCGATGCGGCTGTCGCTGAGATCGAGCGGGTTGCAGCCCTCGGCTTTAAAGGCGTGTGCCTGCCAAACAAGCCGGTCTACGGCCCACAGCCGCCACGGGAGCGGAACTACAATCTGCCGGAATTCGATCCTATCTGGGCCGCCTTACAGGACACGAACCTACCGGCGACTTTTCACGTCAGCACCGGCCGCAACCCGACAACAACTCGCGGACCTGGTGGCGCCGTCGCCAACTATGTGTCGCACTGCTGCACGACCAACATCGAACCGTTGGTGCTGCTCTGCAGTTCAGGCATCTGCGAGCGTTTCCCATCGCTGCGCTTTGCCGTCGTGGAGTCGGGCATCGGCTGGGTATCCTGGTCGCTTGAGGCCATGGACGAGGCTTATCGTAAGCATCACATGTGGGCGAAGCCCAAGCTGCCGGAGCTGCCGAGCTACTACTTCCGCCGCCAGGGTTACGCGACCTTTGGTGAGGACCGATCAGGCCTCGCCGTTGCCGCAGAGTTTGATCTGGTCGACAACTTCTGCTGGGCCAGTGACTATCCTCATCCGGAGGGATCCTGGCCGCATTCGCCGGAAGCCATAGAGCGGCAGATGGGGCGCCTGACCGATCAGGAGCGCGCAAAGATCCTCGGCGGTAACGCCGCCCGGCTGCTTGGTATCGAAATACCCGCGCGCCAGCAATAGAACACTTTAAACGTCACCAAGAAAACGCAGTGGGGAGACTATGAACTCAAAAGTTGATCTGGACGTTAATGCCTTACCCCTCGAGGAAGTGGATGTTAGCCAGCCTGAACTTTTTGCGAGCGACACCTGGCAGCCCTGGTTTGCGCGTCTGCGCAGGGAAGCGCCCGTTCACTATCTGGCGGATAGCGTCAATGGCCCTTTCTGGTCTGTCACAAGCCATCAGTTCATCAAGGAAGTGGATACCAGCAATAAGGTCTTCTCCTCCGAGCGAGGCGGCATCGCTTTGCCGGATCCGATTGAGATCGAAGGCCAGATGCAGGCGCGAAACTTTATCTCCATGGATGAGCCGGAACACGGTAAGCAGCGCCGGGCCGTGGCACCTTCTGTGGCGCCGAAGAATCTGGCCGAGTTGGAGCCGCTGATTCGTGAGCGGGTCATCGATATTCTCGAAAATCTGCCGGTGGGTGAGACGTTCAACTGGGTACAGGAAGTGTCCGTGGAGCTCACGGCGCGCATGCTTGCCACGCTCTTCGACTTTCCCTATGAAGATCGACGCAAGCTCATTCACTGGTCTGACATCACCACCGCGGTACCGCAGGTGACCGGCGACGACAGTATCGACATGCAGAGCCGCTACGACGAGCTCATGGAGTGTGCCGGGGCTTTCTACCAGCTGTGGATGTCAAAGGTGGGTCAACCGCCGTCCTTCGATCTCATTTCGCTGCTCCAGCACAATCCGGAGACGGCGAAGATGAATGAGGATCCCGAGCTGTTCCTCGGAAATCTGCTGCTGCTCATCGTTGGCGGTAACGACACCACCCGGAACAGCATCAGCGGTGGGGTCATGGCCCTGAACCGCTGGCCCGATGAATATCAGAAACTGAAAGACAATCCCGCGCTGATTCCGAACATGGTCGCGGAGATGATTCGCTGGCAGACGCCGGTCATTCACATGCGCCGCACGGCCCTCGAGGACTATGAGCTCGGTGGTCAGAGGATCAGTGCCGGTGACAAGGTGGTCATGTGGTATCTCTCAGGCAATCGGGACGAGGCCGTCTTCGACGATGCGGATAAGCTGATCATTGATCGGCCCAACGCCCGGGCCCATGTGGCATTCGGTTTTGGCGTACATCGCTGCATGGGCAACCGCCTCGCGGAGATGCAGCTGCGCATTCTCTGGGAAGAGATCATGAGCCGCTTTGAGATGGTGGAAGTGGTTGGCGACGTTGAACGTCTGCCGAACAACTTCATCCGTGGTATCAAAGAGGTACCCGTGCGACTGCACGCCCTTTAGCTCACCAATCGGTCAGGAGGCGAGATGCCCACTACTGCCAGAGTTGTCGTTGTTCCCGAGGATTCCGGTCCGCTCACCGTAGAGCAGGTTGATCTCCCGGATCCCGGTCCTTTCCAGGTGGTGGTGAAGCAGTACGCCAGCGGTATCTGCCACAGCCAGCTGCACGAGATGCATCGGGAACGGCAAACGCCGGTGATTCTCGGCCATGAAGCAACGGGCGTAGTGCTGAAGGTGGGTGCTGAGGTCACGCACGTACAGGAAGGCGACACCGTGCTTGTGACCTGGGTGCCGCGGGATGTCGAGAGCGCCGCCCGATCGGCAGAAGGGGTGACGCTCGATCTGCCCGATGGTCGCCAGGCGGTCACCGGCTCGGTGTTTACCTGGGCGGATCACACTCTGGTGG
>JBCDDI010000487.1:0-3227 GCA_039180365.1 Pseudomonadota bacterium | reverse complement strand
CGGTGAGGTCGATGCGGATGTCGGCAAGGCCCTCTGGTGTATCCACCGACTGCTCGGCGAAGAGGGAATAGGCGATCAGGTTGGTCATGCCAACGATGGTGGCGTCGTTGGTGATCTGAAACTCGGGGGCGACCAGACCGGCGCTACCCAGCTCACCGGCCGGTGAAAAGCTTGGCAGATAAAAGTTGAACACGCTTGGCGCGCTCAGCACGTGCTGCTGAGTGAGGAACTGAGCGATGTAGCCGTAACCGGGCCAGGTACCGTCCGAGCTTGTGACATCCAGGCCGCGGTTGAGGGCCAGGTAGCGCAGGAAGGGCTCGCGAAGTTTGATGCCGGTTTCCGCTTCCGGATCGGTGAGCACAGCGCGCAGCACGCTCTGCATGTCGCCGCGCGGGGTGGCACCATCGCCCGCGAAGGCGGCGCTCACCCGGGCCACGTACTCAGGGGATGGGTTCGAGGTGACCAGGCGTTGAATCAGCTGCTTGCCGATGAAGGGCCCGACGTTCGGATGATTAAACAGGTTATCCAACGCATCGTTTATGTCTTCGAGGCCCGATTGGCCGTCCGGCACTACGAAGCCGTTCAGGAGTCGCTTTTCGCCGGGTTCGTGGTAGGTCTCGAACATCGCCATGGGCACATGCAGCACCGGCTGTTGCCTGCCGAAGAAGCTCGGTCCGCTGCCGAGACTGAAGCCATAGCTGAGTCCGGTGAAAACTTTTGCAAACTCGCGGATCTCGGCGTTCGTATAGGTGGGGATCGGGTTGCCGCTGCCATCGAGGCGCTGGCTGCCGTCCGGGTTGAGCTCGAAGAGACCGATGGAGAAGAGCTGCATCACCTCCCGGGCGTAGTTCTCGTCCGGGAAGGTGTTGGTGGCCGGGTTGAAGCGCGCGTTGTTCACGTGGCTGAGATAAAGACCCATCACCGGATGCAGCGTTACTGCCTCGAGCAGGTCGCGGTAGTTGCCGAAGGCGTGGGTCAGCAACATGTCCTGGTAGCTCGAGAGGCCGAGCGGATTAACGAAGATCATCTCCACGTTGTCGCTCACTACGAAGATCTGGCCGAGCCCGTAGGCCACGAGCTGCCGGAGCTGGTCCGGGGCGGTGAAGGCCTGCTCGTAGAAGGCGAAGCGCCGGAAAGTGCCAGGCGGTGGATCACCCGCCGGGTCGAAGCCGTACTCGGCCAGGTAACGGCGCACGATCGGCTCGTGCAGGCTTGGCGGCATAGCGAACTGCCGCTCGAGCCAGGCCTCCGTGCCTTCTTCGGCTACCGCCACGATGTCTTCGTAAGAAGGTCCGAAAGTGGTGCGAGCCAGCAGCTTAGATACCGCGTTCAGCTCGGCCGCCGTGGGGCCGCTGTCTACCGGCGGCGGATTGCCGATCGGCGCTGGCGCCGGTCGATCGCTGTCGCCACCGCCACCGCAGCCGAGCAGCAGCGTGCTGCTTAAAAGTAGGATCAGCGTGCGCATGGTTTACTCTCCGAGGATCTCAGCTCTTTTCTCCTGAAGGATGGCGACCTGCTCCGGGGTGAGCAGGTTGCGCAGGCGAATCAGGAGCCGCATCTGTTCGAGCTTGATCTCGTTCTCCGTGTCTACGGCCTGTTTGGCGAGGGCGATGGCACGCTCTTCATCCACCATCGGCTCGTCAAGCACTTCCATGAGCTCGAAGTACGCGGACTGCATCTCCCAGGTGCGGCCGGCCACCGCCTGCTGCACGGCCACCACCAGCTTACCGATTTCTTTGTTCTGTTCGCCGGTAAGACCGATGGCGTTCCGGTTCGCCATGATCAGCTCCGGTGCAAACAGGCGGCCGTCGAAGGGGTCTTCGTCTTTCTCTTCTGCAACTGCTCCAAGAGGCAGGGTTGCAAGCACTATCAGCACGAAACCCGAGATCATCCGATTCAAAGCCATGAGTTTTTCTCCTTCAGAACCTGCGGGTCGCCGATCTCCGGCAGCCTGTAGATGTCGATGTTTGGTTGCATTGACGGCCAGCGATCGCTTGGCGCCCGCCAATGGGTTGAGCCGCCGAGGCTCGCCAACAGCTCTCCTTCGAGCGCTGAGGCACTTACCGGCAGGTGTGCGGCGAGCGATGTGGTTGCGGCGGTGGGCGCTGTAGGAGAGGGCGCTTCGGGCTGCTGTGCGGGTGTGATCAGCACTGCCACCACAAGCACCATTCCAAAAATCGCTGCAGCCGCTGCACCAGCCCAGAGGGTTTGTGTCCGGAAACCTTCCAAGTATTGCGTCAGCCGCAGCTGCCAGGGCTTGGACTTTGCTAGCGCCTCTGCCACGTTGGCTTCCGCGGCCTCCGCATTGGCCATCACCGATTCAAACACCGGTACTGCGATGGGCGCCCGCGCATCCCTGAAGTGAGCACGGATCTGCAGATCAAGCTCCAGATCCTGGTCTTTGTCACCCACCATGACTTTGCTCCAGCTGCTCGCGAAGCTTCTGCTTCGCCCGGTGATAGTGGGTACGCGCGCTGCCAGTGCTGATGCCGAGCACAACGGCCGACTCTTCCACGGTGAGCTCCGCGTCGATCACGAGCTCCAGCACTTCGCGTTGCCGGGCCGGTAATGCGCGGATGGCTGCGCGTACGATAGACGCCGTGCCATCGTCTGTTTCGATTAGCGGTGCCTCAGCGTCGGCTTCAGGAGACTGCCCGTACTGCGCCGCCCGCCGTCGCTCCAGCTTCTGCGTGCGGAGGTGACGCCTCGCGATGTTCCGAACAACAGCGTAGAGCCAGGTTTTCAGGCTCGAGGCACCGTCGAAGCGGGCCTTGCCTTCCAGCAGCGTCAGGTAAGTCTGTTGCATCACATCCTCCGCTGCCTGTGAGTCGTAGGCCGTAAGCGACAGCGCCCAGCCGAACGCGCCCTGGTGCAGCGCGGCCAGCGCCTGCCGGGAGATCCTGGGGTTGTGTTCGAGTCCATCGTCGAGCATGGGGTTGCCGCCAAACTTACCCCTTAGTGCCATCCCAACAGAGCCTATATGACATGCCTGTACGGAATCTGAATAAGGGTTTCGGAGGAGGCGACCTAGCGGGTGGGATCCGGTTCGACGCTCGGAACGGTCTTGGTTATTGTGCCGACGGAGGCGCCGCTGCGCCTGATCCGAACCACTGAACCGGAAACCTCATGATTGACCTCTACGCCGGCCCTACGCCTAACGGGCAGAAAGTCGCCATTCTCCTGGAAGAGCTCGGACTGCCGTACAACGGCCACCACATCGACATTCT
>JBCDDI010000486.1:0-3228 GCA_039180365.1 Pseudomonadota bacterium | reverse complement strand
GGCCGATGAGGATACTGAGTAGGTTTTCGGTCTGAATTCTGGCCCGCTCGAGCCCCGCCAGGGAAGCGGCCGAATCTGCTTCCTGGATCTCCGCCTGGTTCACGTCCAGTCGCGGCACAATGCCTTTGTTGAAGCGCTCGCGAATGATGTTTGTGGAGTCCTGCCGGGTGCGCAGGGTGCGGGCGGCGATCTCGTAGCGGGCATCAAGGTCCCGGAGCAGAAAGTAATTGGCGGCCACGTCCGCGATAACGGCAGTAATCACCGTTTGCCGGGCGGCTTCCGTGGCGAGGAGATCGGCCTTGGCGGCTTCATTCGAGCGCCGTACCCGGCCGAAGAGATCAACCTCGTAGAAGGCTTGTGCGGAGAGGACATACTGGTTCTGTATGCCGGAGCCCGGAATGAACTGCTCCTGCGAGTTGCCGCGGCCGCCCTGGAATACACCATCAAGCTGCGGGTAGTAGTCGGCGCGGGTGAAGCCGAGCCGGGCCCGTACTTCCTCCACTCGTGCGGTGGCAATGGCGAGTTCGTTGTTCTCCTCAAGGGCAACGTTAATCAGCTCAATGAGTCGTGGATCGTCGAAAAGCTCCCACCAGCCGAGGTTAGCGATGGCGACTCCTTCACTTAACTGCTGATTGAAGTCCTCCGGCGAGCCAAGCTCGGGCCGCTCATAGTTCGGGCCGAGTTTGCAGCCGCCGAGCGTCAGCAGCGCGGTGACGAGGAGCAGCCATCTCACGGCGAGTCGCCTCCCGGCGCCGGTGTGGCCGGTGCTGCTGGGGCGGCAGCGGATGATGTCGTGGCCGGTTCGGCTGGGTCCTTGCTGCCAAAGAGCCGCTCGATGAGCACGTAAAGGGCAGGCACGAGAATCACCCCGATGATCGTGGCCGCCGTCATTCCCGCAAACACCGTCATGCCCATGACCTTACGGGCTTCCGCGCCGGCGCCTGAGGCAATGAGCAGCGGGATCACACCGAGAATGAAGGAGAAAGCGGTCATCAGGATCGGCCGGAAGCGATCGCGGGCGGCAACCAGCGCCGCATCAAGGGGCGTGGCACCGGCTTCCCGCTTCATCTTGGCGAACTCGACAATGAGGATGGCGTTCTTTGCGGCCAGGCCGATGAGCATGACCAGTCCAATCTGCGCAAACACGTTGTTTTCATAGCCGGACAGGAACAGTCCCGAGAGGAACAGGCCGGCCATGGCGCCGAACACGGCGATCGGTGTGCCGAGGAGCACTGACAGAGGCAGCGACCAGCTCTCGTACTGGGCCGCGAGAATGAGAAAAACAAAAAGCAGAGCCAGGATGAACACCTGGCCTCCGGAGCCGGCAGCAGCCACTTCCTGGTAACTCATGGCGTTCCAGGCGTAGCTCATGTCTGTGGGTAGTACCTGTGCGGCAACCTCCCGCAACGCTTCCAGGGCCTGATCCGAGCTGTAACCCGGTGCCGGGGAGCCGGTGAGTTCTGCCGCTCGGAACAGGTTGAAGCGATTGGTGTACTCGGGGCCCTGGGTCTGCGACATGTTGACCACGGAAGACAGCGGTACCGGTTCTCCATCCTTGTTGCGGACGAAGAAGAAACGGACATCGTCCGGTGAGTTTCGATATTCCGGCTCCGCCTGAACGTAGACCTTAAACAGGCGTCCGAACCGGTTGAAATCATTCACATACGCACCGCCCAGAAAAGAACCAATGGTGGTGTTCACGTCTGCCGGTGAAATGCCGAGCTTCAGCACTTTATCGGTGTCTACGTCTGCAAAGATCTGCGGTACGGTAGCGCGGAAGGTGCTGATCACCCCGCCGATTTCCGGCCTCTCACTTGCTGCCTGAATGAAGCGCGCCGTCTGTTCGGCCAGATACTGCGGCGGGTTCCCACCGCGATCCTGGAGCATCATGGAAAAGCCGGAGCCTGTGCCCAGGCCTGGAATGGCGGGGGGGCCGAATGCAAAGGCGATGGCGCCGGGAACGCCGTTAATGAGCCGACCGTTCACCTGCTGGATGATGTCGTTGACGTGCAGGCCTGGCCCGCCACGTTCTGCCCAGGGATCGAGGGCAACAAAGAAAAAGGCCGTGTTCGGCGACAGCGATGCCGTCAGCAGGCTGTAGCCGCCGATGGCGGTAATTGATTCCACACCGTCGAGATCACCCACCATGGTTTCAATGGAGGAAACGACCCGATCAGTGCGCTCGAGGGAGGCGGCATCCGGCAGCTGCACGTTGATCAGGAAATAGCCCTGGTCTTCTTCCGGGACGAAGCCCCCTGGGACTGCACCAAAGAGCCCCGACATGGTGACGGTGATACCGACCAGACCTACAACAGTAATGGCCAGTTTGCGGGTGAAGTAGCCGGTGATGCCCATGTAGCGGTCTGTTGCGACGTGGAACACCTTGTTGAAACCATCGTAGAACGGCTGCAGAAAACTCTTTTTCTGCTCTGAGGGCGGTTTCAGCAGCATGGCGGACAGAGCGGGGGACAGAGTCAGGGCGTTCAGGGAAGAAATAGCAACAGAAATTGCGATGGTGATCGCGAACTGTTGATAAAGGCGGCCCGTAATGCCGGCCATGGCCGCTACGGGCACAAAGACGGCGATGAGTGAAAGGCTTGTGGCGACAATAGGGCCTGAGACCTCGCGCATGGCGGCAACGGTGGCCTCCCGCGGGTTCATAGCTTCCTTTTCCATCTTCGCCGTAACCGCTTCCACGACAACAATGGCGTCGTCCACGACGATGCCGATGGCGAGCACGAGTCCGAGCAGTGACAGGGTATTGATTGAGAAGCCGAGGAGCGGGAACACCATAAAGGTGCCGATAAGTGATACCGGCACGGCAAGGGACGGAATGAGTGTGGCTCGGGCGTTCTGCAGGAAGATGAATACCACCAGAATCACGAGGCCCACGGCCATGTAGAGGCTCGAAATGATTTCGTCGATGCCTTCTTCGATGGCGAGGGTGGTGTCGAGCGAAACCGTGTAGTCCATGCCGACCGGGAAGTCGCGCTTCATCTCTTCCATGACCGCTTTCACTTCCGCCGCAACTTCAAGGCCGTTCGCGCCCGGGAGCTGGTATACGGCGAGGACGGCGCCGGGGCCGCCGTTCAGGCGGCTGATCGCGTTGTAGGTCTGGGTGCCGAGCTCTACGCGGGCGACGTCTTTGATTCGAACCTGTGAGCCGTCGGGATTCGAGCGAATAACGACGTTGCCGAACTCGTCGGCCGTGGTGAGTCGGCCGCGGGT
>JBCDDI010000485.1:0-3235 GCA_039180365.1 Pseudomonadota bacterium | reverse complement strand
CTACTACCTCCATGAACGGGCCTGGGCTCAAGTGCCGCACGGAACATTCTCCAAATCGAGCTGAAGCGCCCCACTGGGCTTAAGATCTGAATCTATGCCAGACTTTCCCCGAGGGTTATCCGGGGGATTCGAGAGATTCTGCATCTTCTACGAACGGCAGTCGCAGGGGCATGGTGGATCCTGCTGTCAAGCGTTCTGTCCCCGGCCGCTGTGGCCCAGCTTGAGATCTCGGACGAACTGCACCCCCCGGAGCCGCTGCCGCTCGAAGTGCGCATCGGCTTTAATCTCATCGACATCACCGCCGTGCGCGAGCGCGAGGAAACGCTCGAGTTCGAAGGTGCCATTTATCTCTTCTGGAATGATCCGCGCCTGGCCTACGATCCCCCCGGCCACGAAGCGCCAGACGATTACAGCTGGACGCCGAAGATCACCTACCAGGGCGATTACGCCGTGAAGGAGGAGTTCCCGGGCTGGCGTCCGCACGTCACCCTGGCGAACGGGATTGGCGACCGCAACAGGACAAATATGGCCGTTGGGATCTGGCCCGACGGTACCGTTGCCTACTACGAGACCTTTTCTGCCCGGGTGGAAACGCCTATGGCGTTACGCCGTTTCCCCTTTGATGTGCAGGAACTCGAAGTGTTCTTCCACCCCTTCGTCTACCAGCGTGAAGAGCTGGTACTGATTCCAGACGACTCGCTGGCTCGGACCTGGCAGCAGAATATGGGGATCGCCGAGTGGAACCGGGGACCCGTATCCATGGCGGAGCGGGCCGTGGAGATCGCCTATTTCGATGACGTCCGGGAAACGGTTTCGGAGTTCATCGTCACCATTCATCTGACCCGCCAGCCGCTGCACATACTCACCAGCATTGTCTTCCCGATGGTACTCCTCGTCTCCCTGACCTGGATCGTATTCTGGCTCGACAAGGAATCCATGACTGATCGGATCAACATTACCTTCATCGGCATTCTCAGCGTCGTTGCCTACTACCTGGTGATCCAGGAGAACGTGCCGCGCATTGACTACCTGACGTTGATTGACGGCTTCATCATCGTCACCTTTCTTATGCTCGCCGCGGGCGTTGTACTCTCAGTGGTTACGGGCAAGCTGGACGAAAAAGATCAGCGAACCCGCAGCATGAAGGTCGACCGTATCTGCCGCTGGGCCTTTCCCCTCGGCTATGCCGCGGCCATCGGTCTGGTACACATCATCTTCTTCAATCTCGAATAAGACGTCCGTGTAGCCACCTCCCCTTTGTCCACACAACTGATCGAGTCCATCTGCGCCGCTATCGCTCGTGCTAAGCTCATCGCAACAAGCACGATGCAATGCAGTGGAGGTGGCTATGGCAGACTTCGAGTATCTGGGCATCAACCATCTGGCCCTTGTCTGCGAAGACATGGACCGAACCGTCGACTTCTATCAGAACGTCCTGGGTATGCCCCTGACTAAAACCATCGAGCTCCCCAACGGTCGCGGCAAACACTACTTTTTCGACTGCGGCGGTGGCGATCAGCTGGCATTCTTCTGGTTTCCCGATGGCCCCGAGGCCGTGGCAGCGAAGGAGCTCCGCCGCATTTCCGCCGTTCCAGGGACCATGAATCACGTGGCCTTTAACGTGGCGCCGGAGAAGATCGACGAGTATCAGGAGAAGCTTGCGGCGCTCGGGATCGAGGTGACGGAAGTCGTAAACCACGACGACAGCGACAGCGGTGTGAGCGAGGATATTTCACCGTCGACCTTCGTCCGCTCCCTCTATTTCAGGGATCCTGACGGCACCCAGCTGGAGTTTGCCGCCTGGGCCCGGCCCTTAACGGAAGCGGACGTTGTTTATCCGGCCGTTGCGGAAAACGGGAGCGCCTGACGTCGTTTTTTCCATTCAGGCGCCGCGGCCCACTCCGCCTGTCGCGAGATAGAAGCTGTACGGGTAAGCAGCGCCCACCTCGGCTCGCTCGAGCCCGCGACCCTCGAAAAAGCTCGCCGATACGCGCTGCGCTTTGACGAGGAGCCGGTCGCTTCCCGCCTGGCCAGCTTCCAGACGAACGAACTCAAGGAGCCGGCGGCCGATGCCCCAGCCCTGCCAAGCTGACCGGACGTAAAGACCGTGCAGCTGCCGTTCATCCCAGAGCGCGACCCCAGCCAGGATTGATGCAACGGCTGCGCTGTCTGTATCACTAGCGACGCCAGTCTCGCTCGAAACGAAGGCTCCGACCGCGCGGAAGTGGGAGAGGTCTGTGGCATCGTATTCAAGCACAGGCACAGCCAGACGCTTCATGCGCGCCGGCACGACCCAGCTGTCGACGGCAGAACGGATGACTGCGTTCAGGGCCGCAAGATCTCCGGTGCACAGAGACAAAAACAACAGCTTCGAACTAGCCTGCCTTTGAGCCGTCTCCGGACTCTGTAGAACCCCTTTAGCTATGGCAGCCATGACTGAGGACCTCGTCGCCCCCAACGTTCGCAGCAACAACCGTCATCGAAACCTGCTCCGCGAGCGCAAGCCCATTGAGATAGGCAGCTTCGGCTGTTGCACCGGTACACCAGTCGCCGCTGAAGCCGAAACCCGTTTCTGTGTTGTAAGAAAAGGCAGCGCCAAAGGGGTGTTTAGCAAAGGCATAACGCCAGCGGTGGACCTTCACCACAGCCGCTGCCTTAAACCAGTCCTCCGCCTGCGGATCCCCGGCAAACATCTTTGTGAACTGAAGCGCTGCAGCCTCTCGCGTCAGCTCCAGATGCTCTTGTGTCCAGTCAGCGCTGGCGTGCAGCACGTGGCAATGGGGAAGCGACGCCTCTGACCGTATCGGCATTGACTCAAACCCAACGACCCGCTCATCGACGGGACGCCAGGGCGGTGGTGGCGCAGCAAAGCCCACCAGAAGGGTCCAACACGGAATCATGGAAACGGCCTTCAGCGGGTCAGGGGCAGACAGTGAGCTCCGCTCGAGCAGCACCCGCAGCTGCGGGGCTGGCATTGTGCTCAAGACAATATCGAAGGGCCCAAGTTCGATCGCCCCGTCAGCCACGAGCCACCAGCCTTCATAGCGCCGCTTGAGCGCCCCCACTTCTATGCCGAAACGCAGGTCGAGATCCTGAGCGACGCCGCGGCACAGCTCGCGCATGTCCGGTTTGCCCCGGACGGTCAGTCGCTCGGCATTGTCCTCGAGGCACTCCGCGCGGTCGACTTCAAGCTGCGATCTGAGGAAGCTTTTGAAGGCAGAGGAATGGGCAGCCG
>JBCDDI010000484.1:0-3262 GCA_039180365.1 Pseudomonadota bacterium | reverse complement strand
CACACGCCCAGTCCCCGTGCCAGCGTTCGAGTCAGATCTCCCATCCCCTTCTCCCCGGTGTTTTCTGCCGCTGAAGTCTAGCAGGACCGGCTCCTAACTGGCGCCACGGTCAATTACAAGGGACTCACGTCCCGGCAGACCGCGCGTACGCCAATTCGTGACGCCGTTCGCAGAATCGTTGCGAAGGGGTTCTTAAGCTTTCCGAGGTACAGCGCAGGGAGGTAACCACCCATGACACAAGGACTTCATCGGCTCGAAGGCCGCCTGTTCGCGGAAAGCGGCACCCTATTTATGGTCGTGCAGACCGAAGAACAGGACGACGTCGCCCGGGTCAGCTACCGGGTAAACGATCAGACACAGGTCATCGAGATGCCTCTCACGGAAGCCGCCCGGCGCGTTTCCGCGGGTTCCAACCTGATTCTCGACAACCTCAACAGCCCCGAGTCTTCCCGGCGCATCCTCGAGCAGCAGGAAGGCTGGTTCTTTGTTTCCCGGGAAGGAAACATCGGCCCCTACGAGTCGCAGGAAGAGGCCGGCCAGGAGCTCGGTCGCTACATCCTCTCCATGCAGACGACGGGACCGAAGTCGGCCGCGGGCACCCTCCCCGGAGGCAAACGCCGCCAGGACCACGAAGAAGACATGCACTGAGTTGTGTCGGTGGCGCGCAGCGCGCCTCAGGCTCACGGACGATAGGACTCCCCCGGAAACGCCGCTTGCATGGATGCGCGGCCGGGTGCACGGTGCCAGGGAAGGCACCGTTCGGGAGGGACTATGGGCCGCCGACTGACCAACATTCACAGCACCCCGCTGCAGCTGGGTGAGTCTTATCGAGGCGAGGCCCCCGGGCACTACCTCGACCTTTCCGGTGAACACCTTGGCGTTCGAATCGAAGAAGCACCGCCGGGCACCACCAGCAGCGTCAATCACTACCACACGGCAGAAGAAGAGCACGTGATCGCCCTGCAGGGTGAGGCAACGCTCCATCTCGGCGACGAGGCCGTGCCGCTGCAAGCCGGTGACCACGTTTGTTTTCCTGCCGGCGAGGCCGTCGGACACCACATCGAAAACACTTCGGAGGCACCCTTTCGTTTTCTCATCATTGGCGAGCGCAAACAGGACGACGTGGTGTTCTACCCAAAGAACGACGTTGTGCTTGTGAAATCGAAGAACGGACACGCGACCTACGACTACAAAGCCCGCTAGCGCCTCAGCAAACCAACCAGCTACGCCGCTCGTTTCACGATTGTTGCACCGCACCACGCGAGTGCAGATAACGACAACCAGACCGCGCAATCAGCCACCGCGCACAAAGAAAAGGCGCCCTCAGGCGACGCCCCCGCGTAAAAGCAGCGCGGAACCGCGTTTTCAGGACTGGCACGAATTCTGCGTTAAGGAAAGGCGAGGTGGGGGCCTCGTTCCGACGAGGGAAATGGGCCCTGGAGGCAGCGTCGACTGCTCACGGGCCGCGAACTGACCAATCTACAAGGAGTAGTACTCAGATGGTTAAGACGAGCCTTTCTCTCCCCGCGCTGCTGAAAGCAGCTTCTCTTTCCGCGCTCCTCGCTGGCGCCCTGACAACCGCATCCCTGGTCCAGGCCGAGAGCCCCACGGGTGACCGGGAGTCCGCCGGCGTGAAGGTGTCCTTCGCCGAGTTGGACCTCGAGAAGGAAGCCGGTGTCGATGCGCTTTACTCGCGTCTGCAGCGAGCGGCCGAGCAGGTATGCGGCATGGACGCAGGATCCAGCTATGCCATTACCGTTCAGACGGTGCTGAATCGCCAAGCCTGCTATACGGACGCGCTCGACCGAGCCGTTACGTCTCTGAACGTTCCTTCCCTCACGGCCAAGCACGCCGGCTGAGCCTTCGCGAGCCGGGGATCCCCCGGCTCGCCCCCTCCTGAAAAAAGTTTCGCCTCATCCGTAAGGATTGCGCCGCTCGTTCGTAAGTCATAGAAACGGCTGAAGGAAGCCGTACGGATGATGAATGGACAAGGCCGCTTTCGACGCGCTCTACCGCGCCCACTACCGACGAGTGTTCGGCATCTGCCGGCGCCTGCTCGGTGAGGCCGGCAGTCCCGAAGATGCGGCACAGGAGGTATTCATGCGCGGCTTTAAAACCATCGGTCGCTATGACGAATCGGCACCGTTCGGACCCTGGATCGGCGCCATCGCAAGAAACCACTGCATTGACCAGCTGCGTAAGCGACAGCGCCTCAAGACCATTTTCGCGGATGCAGAGGCACCGGCTGAGGCGCTCGAGGATCCGGCGGACAACGCCATCGAGACCCTGATCAGCGACCACGACGCCGGGCGCATCACCGCTGCCGTAGATGCGCTCCCCGAGTCCTACCGGCTGCCAATTGTGCTCGCCTACTACGGCGATGCGAGCTACGAAGAAATCGCCGCAAACCTGAACATCACCCCAAATCACGTCGGCGTGCTGCTGCTGCGCGGACGTCAGCGGCTGCGCAAGCTGCTCGACACCGACCAGGGCGAAGAAACGCAGAACAACCAGCAAGGAGAACGGCAATGACCTGCCTCGATGAACTCACGCTCGTACGCCTCGCAGACGATGCCGTGGATGAGGCCGAACGGGCCGAACTGCAGCTGCAACTGGAAAGCTGCGCAGACTGTCGCGCTCGCCTTGGCGCCCTGAAAGCAGAGCGTCTGGCGCTTGGCGCTGCCTTGCGGGCCGCAGAACCGGCCTGGGAGATTCCAGCCTTTCAGGAGTCGCGCCCGCGAGCAGGCGCCCTCCGGCAGCTCGGCTGGTTGGCAGGCCTCTGCGCCGCAGTCTGGGCCCTGACCGCCCTCTGGCTGGGTGTGACTTCGCTTGTTAACACGCCTTCCTTTGTGGCCTGGCTCCTGCCGGATGCCACCAGTGTGATCCTGGCCGCCGGCATTCGCGGTCTGGTCAGCCTCGTCTCCGGCAGCGTCGGATCGGAGCTCCTCACCACACTGCGCCCCTTCCTCCTCGCCGGCATCTGCGTCGGCACAATCTGGGCGCTCATTTTCCGCGGCGGCAACAACCGCACGGGCGCGCTTTGCCTGAAGCTCATGGTCACCGGGCTGCTTTCGGTAATGGCCCTGCCTTCACAGGCTATCGAAATCCGCCGGAATGATAATCGCGTGATCGTGGGCGCAGACGAACGGATCGACGATACGCTGCTGGTCGCCTCGGAGTCTGTGCTCATCGAAGGCGAGGTGACCGGCGATCTCATCGTCTTCGGCGAGCAGATTACGATCCGCGGTCGCGTCGGCGGTCT
>JBCDDI010000483.1:0-3280 GCA_039180365.1 Pseudomonadota bacterium | reverse complement strand
CGCTGCGAGCTTGGCGATGCTTGTGGTTTTCCCGGCCCCCGTGGGCCCGACAACGGCGAAAACGCCGCCGTCGGCGCAAACGTCCTGCTCGGCGATGGGGATCTGCCGGGCGAGGAGGGCAATGGCATTCCGCCAGACCTTTTTCTGGGGATCCGCCGGATCGAGGCGGGCGACGATGCTGCGCACGAGCGCGTCATCAATGCCAAGCAGCTCAAGGCGCCGGATGACTTCCGCAAGCCGTGGCTCCCGGCGTTGCAGTTCGTCCCAGGACAACGCGTCGAACTGCTGCTCAACGGTTTCTTTCAGGGCCTGCAGCTCGGCGGCTAGGGTTCTGAGTTCCCGTTCGTTGTTCCCCGTTGGCTCCGGCACCGGGCTGATGGCGGCGGCCGCATCAAACACTGCCTGAAAGCTCGACGGATCTGCGACACCCTGAGCTGTGTCGCCTGGCTTGTCTGTTTTCCGGTTCGCTTCTGCGTGTGGCGGTTCATCGGCGTTGCTGTCCGAGTTTTCGGCGGCGCGTTCTGCGGTTGCTGAATCACCTTCAGACCCCGCAGCATCGTCGCTGGCAGCAGCCTGGCTACTGTACGCATCCGTATAGCGGTTGCCGCGAGCGGCAACACTGAGATTCGGGGCAGGGTGCGGGGTCTGTGCCAATGGCTGCAGGCCACTCGACGCGGCTGACGTCTGGTGCAGCAGCGCCTCGTCATAGTCTACGGCGGCGATCACCTCGATGCCGTCAGCCGTTTTCTGTTTTGACAGGATCACCGAGTCGGGGCCCTGTTCCTCGCGCACCTGCTGCAACGCGGCGCGCATGGTTCTGGCGTAGAAACGTTTGATCTTCACCGAGCGCCCCTCAACCGCCGATGGCCCCGATCAGCCGCACTTTCCGGTCGTCGGGAATTTCGTTGTAGGCGAGCACGTTCAGGCCGGGAATACCCTGGCGAACGAAGCGCGCCATCCAGGCCCGGAGGGCCGGTGGCACCAGCAGCACGGCCGGAGACCCGACCATTTCCTGGCGGCGGGTCTGCTCGAGCAGCGCCTGATGAATCTGATCCGCGAGATTAGGTTCGATGCCGAGCCCTTCAGGCCGGCTCGGCGTCGGCAGCGTGGTCGAAGGATCCTTGCTCATGGTGTCGCGCTGCTGTTCGTCCATTCTGGCGATTCGCTGGTTAACGCTATCGTGCAGGATCTGTTCCAATTTGGGATCCAGCGTAAAGGCAGGGATTTCTGACTCTAAGCCATTGATTTTATGCACTATTGAAGAGGCCAGGGCGATGCGCACGGCCGCCAGCATTCTGGCGGGGTCCGCGTGCTGGCCGGCTTCTTCCGCCAAAGTTTCGACGATGGTTCGCATGTTCCGAATCGGGATCTGCTCGACCAGGAGGTCCTGTAACACCCGCACCAGCGTCGCCAGGGGTACGGTCTTCGGCACCAGCTCTTTCAGGGCGCCGCTGCCGTCGCGGGTCAGACGGTCGATGAGCTGCTGGGCCTCCTCATGACCAAGGAGCTGGTGCGCATAGCTTTTAATAACCTGGCTTAAGTGCGTGGCAACCACTGTGCTTGCATCCACCACCGTGTAGCCGAGGGTGCGGGCGTGATCGCTCGCCGTTGAGTCGATCCAGACCGCTTCAAGTCCGAAGGCCGGATCCCGGGTCTCGATGCCGACGGGCTTGCCGGAAACTTCGCCGGGGTTGATGGCAAGCTCTTTTCCCGGGTGGATCTCGCCTTCGGCAACAGGCACCCCGTGCACGGCAATGCGATAGCCTCCCGGGGGCAGGTTCAGATCATCGCGGATGTGGATCGGCTGGATAAGGAAGCCAAGCTCCGTCGTCAGATTCTTGCGCACGCCGCGAATGCGGGCCATGAGTTCCCCACCCTGGTCGGGATCCACGAGCGGAATCAGCAGGTAGCCAACCTCGAGGCCGAGGGCGTCGACGGGTCCAACGTCCTCCCAGCTCAGGTCTTCGCGGACACCTTCTGGCTGAGGTTCCGGCGTTTCCTCAGTCTCCGGGGTTAGCGCCGCTTTCTGTGAGGCCCGGTAAGCGGCGGCGAGGCAGGCACCGCCGATGAGCAGGAACACCATGTTCGGCATTCCGGGAATGAGTCCGAGGCCGGTGAGTACCGAGCCGGTGACCGTAAGCACCTTCGGCTGCTGAAAGAGCTGCGCCAGTACCTGCTCTCCCATGTCCTGCGGGGCAGACATTCGGGTCACGACGATGGCTGTGCCAGTGGAGAGCAGCAGCGATGGAATCTGCGCGACCAGACCATCACCTATGGTCAGCAGCGTGTAATTGCGCATGGCCTCTTCGAAAACCAGGTCGTGCTGGATCATGCCGATGGCGAGACCGCCGATAATGTTTATGAAGAGGATCAGCACGCCTGCAATCGCATCGCCCCGGACAAATTTGCTGGCACCATCCATGGAACCGAAGAAGTCGGCCTCTTCCCGGATCTCGTTGCGCCGGCGAGAGGCCTCCTGCTGATCGATGATGCCAGCGTTGAGGTCGGCGTCGATGGCCATCTGTCGCCCGGGCATGGCGTCGAGGGTGAAACGGGCGGTGACTTCCGAAACCCTGCCCGCGCCTTTGGTCACCACGACAAAGTTGATGATCACGAGGATGGCGAAGACCACGAGGCCAATCGCGTAGTTGCCGCCGATCACAAATTCGCCGAAGGCTTCGATGACCTTTCCGGCGGCGTCGGTCCCTTCGTGGCCGTTCAGGAGCACGATACGGGTGGAGGCGACGTTCAAAGACAGACGCAGCAGCGTGACCAGCAGCAGGACCGTTGGAAACACGCCGAGATCCAGAGGCCGCGCCACATAGATCACGGCGAGGATGATGATCAGCGACAGCGTGATGTTAAAGCTGAAGAGCAGATCCAGGAGGAAGGGCGGCAGCGGGATCACCAGCATGCCCAGGATCAGCACCAGGAAGATGGGCGCGCCGAGACCGCCGTTCAGATACGGCATGATGCGCTGCTGCAGGGCGTGCAGGTTCAGAGTCTGATCCTCCCGTTCATGGGTTGAACTCCGCTTCGTCGATCTCGATCTCCGGCCGCGTTGGCGGTAAGCCGCGACCGGCGACGTACGCGTCGAGCTGATAGAGATAGGTGAGCACCTGGGCCACGCTCACGTAGAGCTTCTCGTTGATTTCATCGCCAATTTCCGTAGAGCCATAAAGCGCCCGGGCGAGCGGCGGTGCTTCGAAGACGGGGACGCCGTGTTCCGTGGCGATCTCCCTGATCTTCAGAGCCAGGTGGCCAAAGGTATTGATCACCT
>JBCDDI010000482.1:0-3295 GCA_039180365.1 Pseudomonadota bacterium | reverse complement strand
CGGACCTAATGATCGATGCGGCCGCCATCGCGGTAGCGCCACAGACGACGGACACACGCGAGACACGCGCCGAAAGCGAAGCAAACGTGGACTCAACGCCGATCACAACCGGCGAACTGCAGGCCGTGGTTTCAGCCTCTGTCGTCGCCATCGAAGCGGCTCCCAAGCGCCGCTCGCAGAGGCCGCGACAAGCGCTGGCCGCCGCGCTGGCACTGGCCGCACTCATCGCGCCGGCCTTTCTGTATTTTGGTGCGACCGATGCGCCCGGCTTCGCTTTCCTGCGCTCCAACTATCTGCCCCTCGACAAGGCAGCACCTGATGCCTGGCCGGAGGATGTCGGAGCGGTCACCGCCGGTGTGGAAACTGCACCGATGCAGACACTCGCAACCGCCGTGAAGGCTGAGCCGGCAGGTTTCGCGCTGACGCCGATGCCAGGTGCCATGACCTCGGAGCCTAGCGGCGCCGTGACACCGACCGCCGCAGCTCCTCTGGCTGGAGCACCAACCGCTGAAGCTCCACCTGCCGCAATGCCCGCGGCTGTGGCTCCATCTAACGCCACGCCGGCCGCTGACCGCCAGGCTTTCAGCCTGCCGGCAATTCCAACACCAATGGTGCAGCCGGTTAGAAGTGAAGCGGAAGTTTTTCTGATCGCCTCGCTGCTCGCAGAAGCTCGCGCGCTCTACGACGCCGGGGACATCGTCTCACCGGTGCAGGCCAACGCGGTGGACCGCCTGACTCAGGTTTTGAATCTGGATCGGACCAATGAAACGGGCCTCCGTCTCATGTACCTCTGCGCCATGAAGCTCATCGAGCAGGCGCAGACGGCCTATGACGCCGGCGACCACTATCTGGCCAGGAATCTCGTCGAGGACGTGCTTGGCTTCCATCCGGAGCTGGAGGATGCCCGCACACTCCTCGACGACTGGCGTAGCCGTGAAATTGTGTCCCGAGGACCAAACGGCTAGCCGATTCCCGCTTCAGAAGGAGAAGCGCACATCCAGCTGCGCCGACGACACGTCATCTCCGAAAGACCCACCAAGCCCCAGGGAAAAGAGCTGATTGATGTGCCAGCGGGCGCTGCCGAACAGGTTCTGATCGGTACTGGAGAAAATGTCGACGTGCTGAATGCCCAGCCCGAATTCCCAGGCCGGGGTCGGCAGGAACCGGGCCCCGACGCCGATGGAGTAGCCGGTGTCGTCGTCGCCACCGAAGGCCGTGTCGAAATCCGCATACTCAAGAGCGATGGGAATCACCAGGTCGATGCGTTCCGTCAGTGCGAAATGCGGATTGATACCGATCGTGAGTTCTTTTGTATCCACGTCGCCGAAGGCGTCGATCTCGCCGGTGCCGAGGCTGCCGAAAAGCGCGATGTTCGGATGGAAGCCCCAGGAACCAGCGACGCCGATGCCGGAGAAGTCCGTGTCATCGACTTCACCGAAGTTGGCGCCGATGTCGATGAAATCGTAGCGCAGCTCAGCCGGTGGCGGGGCGGCCTGGACCGTCGTCGCTGCGAGGGTTGCGCTAAGCAGGGCGGCGGCAAAAGCGCCTTTGGACAAGGCCACGAACGGGCTCCGGGTTACTTTGTACATGCATCTCTCCTGATGACAATTTACTGGCAGGGCGCACCCCTGTCCGGGGCAAGCGCGCGCACGGTGCCAGAATCAGTCTGAACGCTAAATGAATGGCCCGGCGACCTGTGATGGCGGTCACCTCCGCTGCGGAAGGGCGGAAAACGCAGGGCGATAAAAACTCAGTCGCCTTCAGGGGGCCAGGGAAAGTCCTCTGGCGCGTTCAGGGAGTCACGAACGAAGTCGTTCCAGGCATCCACGGCCTCGAAAGCCGCCCGCTGATGGGCGTCGGATGCCGCCTGGTGTCGGTCCGCGGCCGCGGTCACACAGCTCTGAAAAGCATCGATCTCCTTCAGAAAACCGGCCCAGAGCGCGTCATTCTGATCATCGGCCGGACGCACGGGAGCCGTGCAGCCATGCGCCATCGGCTCATGGGCTCCGGCACCCGTGGCGGACAACGCGACCAGCGCCAGCGCGAGTACCACACTTTTGCGACGTACAGAGCCCGATACACTGCGGATCGCGCTTGCCTTTGCGGATGTCTTCGCGGATGTTTTTGCGAATGTTGCGGAACGTGCCATCGAGCCATTCTGGCCAGTCCAGGGACAGCGGACTGTGGCAGGGTGCTCAATTAATCAGGCTGCACAACCCGTTCATGACGTTCCACGGACGGCGGGGCCATGAGCCGTCGCTGCTGAGGCGTCGCTTGCGGATAACGATCGAGATCGTAGGGGGCAATACGCCAGGTGGAATGGGGTGGACTGTATTTGTAGAGCAGCGCGCGCCGTTCGTGGGCGCCCTGCCAGGCGCGGGTGCCGTGCATGAGCGCTTCCGTAAAGATCAGAACGTCACCCTTATTGAGCGGCGGATTCCGGACGTAGTGCGGCAGCACGGTCTGGCGTCGGACTGCCTCAGGCAGGTGCTGCATGAAATTCGTTTTATGACTTCCAGGAACACAGACGAAACCGCCGTCACCCTCCGCTGCGTCCGTGAGCGCAAAAGTCGCCACCGTCAGACCGTTACGCATGATGCCGTCGGAATAGTAGTACCAGTGATCCGTTTCTATGCGCCGGGGTCCGCCATGAATGTCCTGCCCCGGGGCACCCGGCTGCATAAAGATGCAGTAGTCGTGGTCAATGCGCAGGCGGCTGCCGATCAGCTCAACGAGCACCGGCAGGAGCTTCGGATGATCCATCAGGTTGAGAAAATCTGTGCCCCAGAGCGTGATTTCTTCACAACGGCGGAAGGGACCATCGCCGGCCTGGGCCGGCCAGTGGGCATCCGCCTGCGCGCTCAAGGCATCGCACTCGGCGGCAGACAGCACGCCGGGAAGCACAAGATAGCCCTCCAGATCGAAGAGGAACTTCTGTTCGCTGCTGAGCGCGCTCACCTCACCGGACTCCCTAAGGCTGTTCTCTTCGAGCTTACACCAGCCGCGCCTGTGGACATCACCTATAGTGGAGTTCCCGTGGCCGTCGCATATTCAAGACTGCGATCGCAAACGGAGGGAGAGGTCGAAAGATGACGAGAAAGAGAGAGAGCAACAGGACCACCGCCACATCAATGAGTCCCTGCCTCGCCTGGGCCCGTGTCAGCCGGCTTGTCAGCGCGCTTACGCTGCTCGCCCTCAGCGCCTGCGGACAAGGGGAACAGAGTGAACCGGCTGCGACCTTGACCGCAACGGAACCGGCAGCCGCAGCAGAACCTTTCCGTCTGCCGATCAGCCT
>JBCDDI010000481.1:0-3309 GCA_039180365.1 Pseudomonadota bacterium | reverse complement strand
GTCGGTTGTCCGCCCGGGATTCGATGAAGTGCGCGAGATAGCCGTAAACGCGGGACAGGGCGAAGTTCGCCGTAAAGAACGGCGTTGGTAAACCCAGGGTCCGGTAGATCACACCCTTGTAGAACTCAAGGTTCGCGTAGAGCGACTTGCCCACTTCCGCCATACGCTCCGTGAAGCGATCCTCGATGGCAACCAGGGTGAGATAGGTGTTCTCGTGCTCTGTGCCGGCGCAGAGATCGGCGGCGAGGGCCTTCAGAAACCGGGCGCGGGGATCGAGCACTTTGTATTCACGGTGCCCCATGCCCATCACTTTACGTTTTGACGCCAGGCACTCGTCAACGAAGGCCCGGGCGGCTGCGGGCGTCCCCACCTGATCGGCCGTCTCGAGGGCTGCCTGGTCGGCGCCGCCGTGGAGCACGCCGTGCAGCGTGCCGAAGGCGGCAGACAGGGCATTCTCTACCGGCGCCAGGGTGCTCGCCGTCGCGCGGGCAACGAAGGTGCTGGCATTAAAACTGTGCTCGAGCTGCAGAATCTGCGTCACCGTGTAGGCTTTTTTTGCGATGGGGGTGTCCGGCGCGCCGATAAGCTCCAGAAAGTGTAATGCCGGGTCAGCGCTTGTCGCTTCACGCACAGCCTCCCTGCAGAGATGAGTGGCCACGATCGCGGGAAGCTTGGCGGCAACAGCGAAACCCTGCGCCGCTTCTCCGCGCTCCGCAAAGGCAGTGGTTCTGTCGAGCAGGGGCGTCACGCCCTGCAGCACGTGCATGGGATGGGTCTCCCGAGGTAACGAAAGCACCAGGTTCTTTTCCCGCTCGGAGAGTTCCGCGTGCGGTGAAATCTCATTGGTCAGCGCAGCGTCGAGCCGATCGTCCACCACCAGGCCTGCAACCTCCCCGAAGCTTGAGCTGACGAGATCGTCAACGGACAGGCCGCGATAGCTGAGAACTCCGTTCTCTCCGTCTACGAGGGAAATGGCGCTGCTATCCGCCACAACCCCTTCAAGCCCCCGATGGATCACCGGTGTATTGGTTTCTGCCGGGTCCGCAGCGGCTGCTGATTTTCGTTCGTTGCTCATTAGTCGTTTCTCCAGACTCGTTTAAAAACGGCGTTCTCCTCGACGTCAGTTACCCTAGCGGTCGTCCGATCCCCCTCCCAGAGACTCTCGCTTACCGGTTAAGAAGTGCGACTTATGCACGGTTCGGTGATGCCTGGGCCGCTGATAAGGCCCGCTTATGTCCGCATAAGCAGGCCTGTCCGGTGGCGACTGGAGGCGGGCTCTGCTCGGGTGTAGGCTCGTTTGATGCAGATCGAACGACACGAGATCCGCATCTTTGCTGCGGTGGTCGAGGAAGACGGCTTCTCGAGAGCCGCAGAGAAGCTTGACGTATCGCAGTCTGCGGTGAGCCAGGCGATAGCCAATCTCGAACACAAGCTTGATGCGCAGCTGCTTATTCGCGGCCGGAAGCTGGCACTCACGGAATCCGGTAAGCGCCTGTTCAGCTTTTCCCGCCTGGTGATCAACGAGGAATCCCTCGCCCTTGATGACATTCAGCGGATTCGAAGCGGTGCGCTCTCGACCTTGAGCCTGGCCATGAGTGCGGCCGTAAATCGCTTTCACGGTGAACGCCTGCTCCTCGAGTTCTGCGAGAAGAACCCGCTCACGCGCCTGAAGCTCGATGTCGCGCCCAGCCGGGAGATTGTTTACGGCGTAGACGAAGATCGCTGGGAACTCGGCTTCGGACCGCTACAGAGCCGCATGCCTGGGCATTTCGAACTGTTGCCGTTCTTCAAGGAAACCCGCTATCTCGTGGTACACGAGAACCATCCGGACCGAAGCGCCCTCATTACGGACCCGGAGTCTCATCTTGGCGCTCAGACGCTCCTGGCGAGCTATCTGGATGATCCCGGCAAGCGTCCTGGCACCCAGCGGATTCGCGACCAGGTGCAGGATGTCTGGGAGATCGGTCATCTTGATCTCCGCCTGGCCCTTTGTGCCGCGGGCAAAGGCATCACCTATCTTTCAGATCGGCTGCTGGCGGACCTCGATGGCTTTCACGAAATAGGTGGTCTGGCGGTCTCGAGCTTTGAACGCGAGGTAGGCCTCTACTACAAGAAACATCAGGCCCTTTCCGAAGGCGCGAAACGCTTCATCGGCATCTGCCAGCGAGCCTTCAGCCCTCGCTCGGCTGAGACGGCGGAACAGACGCCGGCCTGACGTTCCCGAGCCGCCAACGGAGCAGCGGCCCGGCCAGCGGTGCCAATGCAGGTGGTTTGTGCGGACACCCGGTAGAAACTGAAAACCGCCGATGAGCAGCAGAACTCCGCTACCAAGCACGTGAGCGGCCGCGACCCAATGAGGGACACCCTCGCTACCAGTGAGGGACACCCTCACCTACCAGTGAGGGACGTTATCCTCCCGCGCCGCACGGCCGAGATAACCACCATGATGGCGTAAGCCGTAGTCCTCGCGCGTCACGCCCTTCTGCTCCATGAGGGCGAGGGCGATCGCATGACTGATAGCAAGCATTACGGCCATGCTGGCCGACGGCGTCAAACCAAGCGGGCAGGGTTCTTCGATCACCCCCATGTCGACGACGAAGTCAGATAAGCCTCTAAGCTCGGAATCGGGGTGCGAGGTCACGCCGATGATCGTGGCAACGCCGAGATGCCGTGCGAATTCCAGGATCTCGAGCACTTCCCGACTTTTGCCGCTTGTGGAGAAGGCGATGAGCACGTCGTGTGTGTCCACGAGCCCGAGATCGCCGTGTGCGGCTTCCGCCGGATGTACAAACACTGCCGGAGTTGCCGTGGAGCAGAGCGTGGCGGCGAACTTGTTGGCGATGAAGCCGGCCTTGCCGATACCGGTGGTGATGATCTTGCCCTTGCAGGCAAGCATGGTCTCCACGGCGCGGATGAAGTTGTCGTTGATGTCGATGGCGCGAATGGCTTCCGCTTCCGCGTCGAGGACAGCCCGCATCCGGGCTTCGATGTTCATGGCGGTTCTGGCGTCCCTGATTCTGCTAGAGTCCGTGGCGAGCTGGACCGGGGCGAGAGAGTCAGGTTGAAGTGAGCGTTCTTGGGAGTCAAGACGAAGCCGCAGCGGGCCTTCTGCCCTGGCCGCGACAAATCGATTTCGGTGCCGGCAGCCTAGCGGTCACCAGCCAGTTCCAGCCGGCATTTGCAGACGCTCGCAGCCCGCGGCTCGAAGCTGCCGTGCAACGCTTGAACAGCGAACTCGCGCGATGGCTCAACCCATCATTGGCGGACGCGGGCAAGGAAGCGCTCACACTGAAGATCCGGTGCTCAAGC
>JBCDDI010000480.1:0-3313 GCA_039180365.1 Pseudomonadota bacterium | reverse complement strand
GCGTGACGCCGAGTAGGCGTCTTCGCCGTAAACACTGCCCGCACCGACTCGCGCTACCGCCCGGCCAATACTGTTGGAGTCTAAAACGCCGGTAGCGCCATCAGGACTGAAAGCCGCAGGAACGGTGCCGAAGGGGTGTGCTTTGAGAAAGGCATCGGTTTTGTAGAGCTGGCCGCTGAAACCGCGCCGACTCGTCCGCGCGTGGGGATTGTCTGAACGTTTCTCACTGTCTTCGAGCGGGCGCGCCTCAAAGTCCCAGAGCCAGTCGGCCAGTGCAGCCGGCTTGTCTCCAAGCACCTCTACTTCCACGCCCAGAAGATCTGCGGCAATGAGCGCCTTCCAGACCCGCGGGTTCGGCAGGTAGGAGAAGATGCGCAAGACGGGCGTGCTCATGCTGTCTGTTCCAGCCAGTTCAGTCCGGGAGCCCCAGGACCCGCTTGGCGATGATGTTTTTCTGCACTTCCTTGGTACCGCCGGCAATCGTGAGCGATTTGCCATAAAGCCAGGTGCGCTGCGCCGAACGCTCCTCCGGCAGGAAGCTGTCGTCGCCGCCGAGCATTCGTGTGCCCATGGCTTCCACGAGGATCTCGTCTCCTTCCTGTTTCAGCAGCGCCCCTGTGAGCTTAACGGCGGAGGAAGTAAAACCCGGCGCTCGGGACTTCAGCTCCTCAACAGCACGACCCTGCGTATAGCGTTGGGCCTGCTCGTTCATGGCAAAGCGAATGAGGCGCTCCCGGAGTGCGCTGTCGGCGATACGACCCTCAGCAAGCGGCGCATAGTCGCGAACCATGGCCGGTACCGGGCTTTCTTCCGCGCGGCCGCCCTGGGAGCCGGAGATGTTGATGCCGGCATGGGTGGAGCGCTCGAACTGCAGCAGGCGTTTGCCGACAGTCCAGCCATTGTCGACCCCACCGATCACATCCGCGGCCGGTGCCAGGGCGTTTTCGAAGACAGTCTCACAGAACGGTGATGCGCCGGACAGCAGGCGGATGGGATTCACCTGCACACCCTCCTGCGCCATGTCCACGAGAATCAGCGAAATGCCCTCGTGCTTCGGCTTGTCAGGAGACGTGCGGACCAGCACGAAGATGTAGTCGCAGTCCACGGCATCGCTGGTCCAGATTTTGGAACCGTTCAGCACGTAATGATCGCCGTCGAGAACGGCCTTTAAGGACAGGCTTGCCAGATCGGATCCCGCTCCAGGTTCCGAGTAGCCCATGGCCCAGGCCCCATCCCCGCGCGCAATCTGCGGCAACCATTGGGCTTTCTGCTCGTCGCTGCCGAGCTCAAGAATCGTCGGGCCAATGTAGTTCACGCCGCGGCCCGAGAGCGGTGGCCGCGCTTCGATGCGGCCAAGCTCTTCGATGAGAATCCGGTACTGGTCCCGGTCGAGCTCGGCTCCGCCGTAGGCTTTCGGCCAGGTCGGCACGGTCCAGCCGCGCTCGGCCATGCGCTCGAGCCAGAGTCGGGTATCGGTCCCAACATCAAGCGATCGGCTACCGATGGATATCGGACCCGGACCGCGCGCGCCTTCCGGACAGTTCTCGGCAAGCCAGGCTCGGGTTTCCGCCTGGAAGTCGGCTAGCTCAGTCATAGATTCTGCTTCCTTAACAACGTCGTGACTCCGCACGAAGGGCGTGTTCCCAGCACCGCGGCAGAGGCACCGGAGGCGACAGGTTCAGCGATCAGCGCCCAACAAAAGTACCAGGGCGACGCTCAGCGACGGCGCGCACGCCTTCCTTGTGATCTTCCGTTTTCCGGAGCCAGGCCTGCTCCGCATTTTCGTGATCCGTCTGCGCTTTAACGGCCTCGGCGAGGCCAGTTCTCAGCGTGGCGCGCACAGACGCAACGGCGAGGGGCGCATTCTCCGCAATCTCCGCCGCGAGCTTATGAGCTTCAGCACGAAGACTGGCCTGGTCCGTAAGCACCTCCGCGAGACCTATGGCATGGGCTTCTTCGCCGGTGATCCGGCGGCCGGTCATGAACATCAGCGCCGCCTGCTGCTGGCCGATGATGCGCGGCAGTGTGTGGGTCAGGCCGAAGCCGGGATGAAAGCCCAGCTTGACGAAATTTGCCGTGAAACGGGCCTCCGGGCAGACCACGCGAAAATCCGGCACCAAGGCCAGACCGAAGCCACCCCCGACCGCTGCGCCCTGAATCGCACCCACAATCGGCGTTTTCGACGCGAAGAGCCGGGTTGCTGCCGCATAGAGCGGGTTGCTGCCGTCCGCCGCCGCATTACCGCCTTCCCGTTTCGAAAAGTCATTGCCGGCACAGAAGTGCTTGCCGGCCGCGCACAAGACAATGGCCCGGACATCGTCGCCGGCTTCGAAGGACTCGAAAGTGTCGGCCAGATCGTTGATGAGCTCTGTATCGAAGAAGTTATTCGGCGGTCGCTGAATCTCCACTTCGGCAACGTGGTCGGTAATGGTCACACCCAGATCGGACATCGGCTCTTCCCCCTGTTGAGCGGCATTGTCATGCGGACTCGGGATCTTACACCCCGAAGCACCCCGACGCCCCTCGGCGCGCTCCCTGCACCTTGCACACTCCCGGCCTACCAGAGCTCAACTTTCTGCCAGCGTTTCTGCCGCCAGAGCGTCGTCAGGATCAGTGAGTTCAGAGCGCGAAAAGCGAGCTGGTGGGTGAGCCAGATACCGAGGAGGCCGTAGCCGAGCTGAACCCCGAACAGGTAAGCCCCAGGCAAGAGGACCAGATACTGTGTGGCCAGATTCACATACATGACCCGCTTAACGTCCCCGGCGCCGTTCAGGAGTGAGGCGAAGAGGTAACCCAGACCATTGATGCCAATCATCACCCCGAGAATGCGACATGGGGTGACCGCCGCCGCCAGCGCATCGGGCTCACGAATGAACACACCGAGGATGATCTCCGGAAAGGCCCAGAACGGCATACCAAGGGCGATCATGGCCAGCGTGCCGATCTTTACGACGTCCCAGGCCCAGCGGTTGGCATCGTCCATCTCCTTGGCGCCCATGGCCTGACCCACCAGCGTCGCCCCCGCCAGGCCAAGCCCCCAGGCCGGCATACTGGCGGCGCTCACCATGTTGACCAATACGCTGTAGGCGGCAACCTCAACGGTGCCGACAAAGGCGACGATGCGAAACATGAGCGTCAACGCCAGGTTGTCCATGAACTGCTGCATCCCAGCAGGCACCATGAGACGGGCGACGACTCCTAGGTGCGGGCGCACGGGTCCGCGCAGGCAACCGGGTGCATGCCGGGCGCCCAGGACAAACTGATAGATGGCGCCCACCACCGATGCGACAAAGGTCCCCATACCCGCGCCGGT
>JBCDDI010000479.1:0-3320 GCA_039180365.1 Pseudomonadota bacterium | reverse complement strand
TGGCATCGGGATTCGGTGCTCGGGCCGGAGCGCGGCGCCCGTATCAGTCCAACGCGCTCCACCGTCGATCGTGAGATGCCCTTCACGGTGCATAACGACGCACCGATTGTTCCTCCGGACATGATCCGACTCATCTGGGCCACCGCCAATCGAGAAACACGAACCGGCAAAACCCTGGGCCAGGAGCAGCGTCTGAGCACCTATGAAGCGTTAACGGCCGTTACCCGCCACGCCGCCTATCAGTACTTCGAGGGCGACCGGAAAGGCACCTTGAGTGCCGGTAAGCAGGCGGATCTGGTGATCCTCTCGGAGAACCCGCTGGCTATGCCCCGGGAAGAACTGCTGCGGCTTGAAGTCGAGGAAACCTGGTCTAAGGGGGGGCGAGTTTTCCAACGCTGAGGGCCTGCTTCCATAACACCCCGCGGCCAGCGGGTATAATGCACTGCACAAAAGACTTCCGGAGCGACCGAAACCGATGCAGGGCCCGACCTCTCACACCTACTTCTCGCAGCGCCTCAGGCTTCACTATGTGGACTGGGGGAACGAGGACGCGCCGCCCATGCTGCTGGTCCACGGTGGCCGCGACCACTGCCGGAACTGGGACTGGGTTGCTGAAGCGCTCAGGGACGACTACCACATCATCGCCCCGGACCTCCGCGGCCACGGCGACTCTCAGTGGATGGTGGGCGGCAGCTACAACCAGGTGGACTACGTTTACGACATCGCCCAGCTTCTGTTCCAGAAGAAGATGACGCCGGTCACCATCATCAGCCACTCCCTGGGCGGCTCCATCAGCCTCACCTATGCCGGCCTCTATCCGGAAACCGTGCATAAGCTCGTTGCCATTGAAGGTATGGGCCCACCGCCGGAGATGATCAAGGAACGCATCGACGTGCCGATCGAGCAGCGCCTGCACACCTGGGTTGACGATATGCGCAAGTCCTCCGGGCGCATGCCACGCCGCTATGCGAGCCTCGAAGAAGCCTACGAGCGTATGCAGACCGAAAATCCGCACCTGACGGAGGGCCAGGCCCGGCATCTGACCATTCACGGCAGCAACCAGAACGAGGACGGCAGCTACAGCTGGAAGTTCGACAACTACGTGCGCAACTTCTCCCCCATCGGCCTGCCCTTCGAAGCCCAGTACGACCTCTGGAAACGCATCACCTGCCCGACGCTACTCATCCGTGGCACAGAGTCCTGGGCGTCCGATCCGTCGAAAGACGGCCGCGCCGATCATTTCCAGAACGCCTCCGTCGCCAATATCGAAAACGCGGGTCATTGGGTGCACCACGATCAGCTCGACGAATTCCTGACGCTCGTGCAACAGTTTCTCGCGGACTGACCTTGAGCGAACGCGCGCAACGGCTCCACGACGCACCCTGGGAGGGTGTGTTCTATCTCGCCGGTGGCGGCACGTCTCTCGTCAACGAAATGCTCGGCACGGCCGGCGCCTCACGCACGGTGCTCGATGTGCGCATTCCTTATGCCAGTGCGGCCATGCGCGAGATGCTCGGCGCCACCCCGGAGCAGGCCTGCTCAGAAACAACGGCCCGGGCCATGGCCATGGCGGCCTTTCAGCAGGCCAGGGCGCTGCAAGGTGCTGAGGGCACCCCGCCGGCCTCCGCACCCTTCGGCTTCGCCTGCACTGCGAGCCTCGCCACAGACCGGCAGAAGAAAGGCGAACATCGCGCGCACGCGGCCATTCAAACGCCAACGGATACCTACACCGCCTTCTGGACCTTCGACGGCGATCGGACCGCCGAGGAACAGGCGCTCTCCGAGGCGCTCTGGGCCAAACTGGGCCAGGCCCTGAACATTCCCGGCGTTGAAGGTGAAGTGGTCATTGAACACACGGCCGGAAAGCCAGCCTGGCAGGCTCTCGTGCTCGGTGATGAGCTCGCCGTAGCGACGGAACCCCACGCCGGTGACCTGATTCTTCCCGGCGCCTTCAACCCGCTCCACGAAGGCCACCGGCAGATGCTCGACATAGCGGAGGCTATTACCGGCCGCTCGGGCGCCTACGAACTCTCCGTTGCCAACGTGGACAAGCCGTTCCTCGACTACCGGGAGATCGAAACACGGCTGGCGCAGTTTGATCGACCGGTCTGGCTGACAAGGCTGCCAACATTTCTGGAGAAGGCACGGCGTTTTCCCGGCGCTACCTTCGTAGTCGGCCTCGACACCCTCGTGCGCATCGCCGACGTCCGCTACTACGGCAACGTAACCCTGCGTGATGAAGCGCTGGCAGAACTCATTGAGCAGGACGCCCGTTATCTGGTGTTCGGCCGGGTTCTCGACGGGGAATTCAAAGTGCTCGAGGACGTTCTCGACCGCCTCCCGGAAAGAATCATCGAACGATCAAGCGGCATCGGTGCCGACCGCTTTCAAAATCCCATCTCTTCGACGGGGCTCAGAAGAGGCGAGAGCCACCGCTGAGGCCTACCGGAAACCGAAGCTCTGACGGCACGCGCCGCCGGGAGATCAGTCCCGCAGCAGATCGTTGATCGAGGTTTTAGAGCGCGTCCGCGCATCCACCTCCTTGATGATCACCGCGCAGTAGAGGCTGGGCACCATGCTGCCGTCCTCCCGTTGCCCGCCCCCAAGGGTGCCTGGGACGACCACGGAGTACGGCGGAATACGCCCGGTGATGATCTCCCCGGTATCGCGGCGCACTATCTTCGTTGAAGCGCCGATGTAGACACCCATGGACAGGACCGAACCCTCTCCAACGATCACGCCCTCAGCAACCTCCGATCGGGCGCCGATGAAACAGTTGTCTTCAATGATTACCGGCTCGCTCTGCAGCGGTTCCAGTACACCCGCGATACCGGCGCCCCCGGATATGTGGCAGTTCTTTCCAATCTGAGCGCAGGACCCTACCGTTGCCCAGGTATCAATCATGGTTCCGCTGTCGACATAGGCGCCGACATTCACAAAGCTCGGCATGAGCACCGCACTCGGCGCCACGTATGCCGAGTACCGAACCACCGCCGCTGGAACCACCCGCACCGCCGCATCACGGTACTGTTGCTCGGTCCAGCCGGAAAACTTCGACGGTACTTTGTCCCACCAGGCTCCGTCGTCTGGCCCGCCTTCAATCTTACGCAGGTCGTTCAACAAGAAACTGAGCAGCACCGCCTTCTTCAACCATTGGTGCACCACCCAATCAGCACCCACTTTCTCAGCGACACGAGCCTCGCCGCTATCCAACAGCCGCAACGCCTGATCGACGGCGTCGCGCGGCTCACCCTGAGTGCCGGAATTGATCTGGTCGCGACTCTCCCACGCGGCGTCAATGGTCTGCTGCAGCAGGTCAC